>NZ_CP049241.1:1500000-1685000 GCF_011046245.1 Allorhizobium pseudoryzae | reverse complement strand
ACCTCGGCATTCGCAGCACGGTCCCTGGCACGGGCCGATGCGCAGGAGATGCTGATGGTCGGAACCGGGCGGTTGTCGCTCAACCTCATCGAAGCGCATGCCGTGACGCGCCCGCTCACGCGCTTCTTCATATGGGGTCGTGACATCGCCAAGGCCGAAGCGAGCGCGCAGGAGGCGAGCGCGCGCGGCTTTGCCACGCAGGCGGTGACGGATCTGGCCGAGGCAGCCCGCCGGGCCGACATCATCTCCTGCGCCACGCTCTCCGTCGAACCGCTGATCCGCGGCGAGTGGCTGAAGCCCGGCGCCCATCTCGATCTCGTTGGCGCCTTCAAGCCGACGATGCGCGAGAGCGATGACGAGGCGGTCCGCCGCGCCTCCGTCTTCGTCGATACCCGCCCGGGCGCCATGGCCGAAGGGGGCGATATCGCCCTGCCGCTCTCCACCGGTGTTCTGCAGCCCGCGGATATCCGGGCGGATCTCTTTGATCTGGCGACCGGGCGACATTCAGGCCGAAGCTCTGAGGACGAGATTACGCTGTTTAAGTCCGTGGGCGCGGCGCTGGAGGATCTCGCCGGCGCAATCCTTGCTTATGAGACCGTCCGCGGCGGCAAAGAGATCTGATGTCGCGAATGGCTCGCTCCCTGCCTTCCCTTCCGGTCAGCGCGGTCCTTCCATCGCTGGCCGAGGCTTTCGTCTTAAGCAACCGCGCCGTGCTCTCGGCACCGCCCGGCGCCGGCAAGACGACGCTCGTGCCGCTCTTCCTTCTCGATCAAGCCTGGTGTTCGGGCAAAATCATCCTTCTCGAACCACGGCGGCTGGCCGCCCGCGCCGCGGCCCACCGCATGGCGTCGCTTCTGGGAGAGACGGTCGGCGAGACGGTCGGCTACCGCATGCGCCTCGACAACCGCGTCTCCGCCGCCACCCGGATCGAGGTGGTGACGGAGGGGGTGTTCGCCCGGATGATCCTCGAGGATCCGGAACTTGCCGGCATCTCCGCCGTGCTCTTCGACGAGTTCCACGAGCG
Organism: Allorhizobium pseudoryzae; assembly: GCF_011046245.1. Lineage (NCBI taxonomy): Bacteria > Pseudomonadati > Pseudomonadota > Alphaproteobacteria > Hyphomicrobiales > Rhizobiaceae > Affinirhizobium > Affinirhizobium pseudoryzae. The sequence goes on along the minus strand of NZ_CP049241.1, from coordinate 1,683,976 downwards.
GTCGCTGGATGCCGATTTTGGCCTGGCGCTGGCGCTCGATTCGCAAGGCGGGCTGCGCGAGGATCTGCGGCTCCTGGTGATGTCGGCGACGCTCGATGTCGAGCGGATCAGCCGGTTGATGGGGGAGGCTCCGCGACTTGCGAGCGAAGGCCGGGCCTTTCCGGTCGATATCCGCCACCAGGACCGGGAGACGAACGAGCGCATCGAAGACAGCGTCACGCGTGCCATTCTGCGGGCGCATGCGGACGAGGAAGGCTCCATTCTCGCCTTCCTGCCGGGCCAGGCGGAAATCCTGCGCACCGCCGAACGACTGAAAGGCCGGCTGCCGCCGGGAACGGCGATTGCGCCGCTGTACGGCAATCTTTCCCAAAAGGAGCAGGATCTCGCCATCAGGCCGACGGGTGCGGGAGAGCGCAAGGTGGTTCTGGCGACCTCGATTGCGGAGACCTCGATCACCATTGATGGCGTTCGCATCGTCATCGACAGCGGGCTGCAGCGCCTGCCGGTTTTCGAACCATCGACCGGGATCACACGGCTGGAGACCGTGCGTGTGTCGCGCGCGTCCGCCGACCAGCGGGCCGGGCGCGCCGGGCGCACGGAACCCGGCATCGCGGTCCGCCTGTGGCATAGCGGGCAGACCGCTGCCCTTCCCGCCTTCACGCCGCCGCAGATTCTCGCAAGCGATCTTTCCTCCCTGGCGCTCGATCTTGCCCATTGGGGGGTGCGCGATCCGGCAAGCCTTGCCTTTCTCGATCCGCCGCCGGCACCGGCGCTGGCCGAGGCGCGGCAATTGTTGCGGATGATGGGCGCGCTCGATGCCGACGACCGGCCGACGGGCCGCGGCCGGCAGATGCGGCAGATGGCGCTGCCACCCCGGCTGGCGGCGATGGCGCTGGCGGGTGGTGAACGCGGACAGGGACTTGGCGCCTGCCAGCTGGCTGTACTGCTGACCGAGCAGGGATTGGGCGGACCGGACGTGGATCTGGACCACCGGCTGCGCCATTTTCGCCAGGAGCGGGGCGAACGGGCCGAGCAGGCGAGACGGCTGGCCGCGCGGCTGGCCGACTCGCTGCCGAAAACCCCGCCCTCCACCGGACCGGTTTCGGCGGCAGATCTTCTGATGCACGCCTATCCCGATCGCGTTGCGCTGCAGCGCGGCGCGCGTGGGCGCTTCGTGATGGCGAATGGACGTGGTGGCGAGCTTGCCGAGACCGAGCGTCTGGCCGGCGCAAAGATGCTGGTGATCGCCGACCTGACCGGCCAGGCGGCGCGGGCGCGCATTCTGGCCGCAGCGGAAACCACGCGGGCGGCAGTGGAGGCGGAACTTGACCCATCGATCACGCGCGGCGACGAAAGCTATTTCGACCGCGCCAGCCGGCAGGTGCGTGCCCGTCGCGTCGTGCGACTGGGTGCCGTTGTGCTGGAGGAATCTCCCCTGCCGCGACCGACAGGAGCCGCGGCCGCACGCGGTCTGGCCGAGGGGGTGCGGGAGCTTGGCGTGGACGCCCTGCCCTTCTCGAAGGACGGCGATCAGTTGCGCGAGCGGCTCGGCTTCCTGTTTCGCAGTGTCGGTGACCCGTGGCCGGATGTGTCCGATGCCGCCCTGCTGCAGCGCCTCGATGACTGGTTCATCCCGTTTCAGGAGGGGCGGACGAGCTTTGATGCCATCGATGCCGGCAGCCTGTCGGAGGGGTTGCGGTCGCTGATTCCTTTTGCGCTGCGTCAGGATCTCAACCGGCTGGCACCGACGCATTTCGAGGCGCCGACCGGCCAACGCCACCCGATCCGCTATGACGGCGACGAACCGGTGCTGGCCATCCGCGTCCAGGAGCTGTTCGGGCTGAAGACACATCCGGCCATTGCCGGAGGCCGTCTGCCGCTTGTCCTGGAGCTCACCTCGCCGGCACACCGGCCGATCCAGACAACCCGCGATCTGCCGGGATTCTGGGCGGGGTCCTGGCGCGACGTGCGCGCCGACATGCGCGGGCGGTATCCGAAACATCCCTGGCCGGAAGATCCGGCGAATGCCATGCCGACCCACCGGGCGAAACCGAGAGGAACATGATGAAGGATACGTCCGTGGAAGCAACCTCGCTGCGCCATGCGCAATTTGGCCGGGCGAGCCGCAACATGCGCCTGCAGACGCTGGTCAGGCTCCGCTGGCTTGCGGTCGCGGGGCAGACGGTGACCGTTCTGATCGTGGCGGGCCTGTTTCGCTTTTCCCTGCCGATCGTCGAAACCGGGCTGCTGATCGCGGCGCTGGCGCTCGTCAATCTCGGGCTATCCCTGCGCTTTCCCGCCACCCATCGCCTGAAGCCGCTGGCGGCGCTGGCGTTGCTCGGCTTCGACCTCCTGCAGATGAGCGGACTTCTGTTCATCACCGGCGGGCTTGCCAATCCCTTCGCGCCGCTTCTCTGCGTTCCGGTCATCATTTCCTTTGCCTCGCTCCCGCTCCGGCAGTCGCTGGTGCTACTGGTGTTTGCAATTGCCTGCACCACGTTGCTGACGGTTTCTCCCTATCCCCTGCCCTGGCATCCGGATGAAATCCTCATCATCTATCCGGTGATGCAGCTCGGCATCTGGTGCGCCATCGTCTCGATGATGGCCTTTGCCGCCTTCTATGCCTACCGGGTCTCCATGGAGGCGACGCTGCTGGCCGATGCGCTGGCGGCCACCGAACTGGTGCTGGAGCGGGAAAAGCACCTGTCGCAGCTCGATGGACTGGCAGCGGCGGCGGCGCATGAACTCGGCACACCGCTTGCGACGATCAGCGTCGTCGCCAAGGAGATGGAACGGGAATTGTCCGACGACGACCGGTTTCGGGAGGATGTGGCGCTCTTGCGCAGCCAGAGCGAACGCTGCCGCGACATTTTGCGCCGGCTGACCTCGCTCTCGGCGGAGAACGAGGAGCATATGCGGCGCCTGCCGCTCTCCTCGCTGATCGAGGAAGTGACGGCACCACACCGGCAGTTCGGCATTACATTTCAGCTTGTTGAGAAGAGCGACCGATCCGACGAACCGGTGGGACATCGCAATGCCGGCATCCTCTACGGGCTCGGCAACCTTGTCGAAAATGCCGTGGATTTTGCCCGCAAGACGGTTCAGCTGACGGTCGAACATGACGCGGACAAGGTGGCCATCACCATCGAGGATGACGGTGACGGCTTTGCACCGGACGTTTTATCCCATATCGGGGAACCCTATATGTCAACGAGGAACCGCGAGATGGATCGTGCAGGCGGTCTGGGGCTGGGCTTGTTCATTGCCAAGACCCTGCTGGAACGGTCTGGCGCAAGCCTGAGTTTTGAAAATCGCGGTCCGGATGAGACGGGTGCACGGGTGCGGATCGTCTGGCCGAGATCGGTGATGGAAATTAAGGACTGAGGACGCTCGCCACTGAGCCGAGCAGCCTTTCGCTTCGTAGAGACGAGGTGATGGCAGGTGTGGAGAAAGACAATGATGGCAGACAAGATCGAACACAGCGAGCCTCAGGATTCGGAGATCAGTCTCGGCGCCGATGCCTCGCTCCTGATCGTGGATGATGACGCCCCCTTCCTGCGGCGCCTGGCGCGCGCCATGGAAAGCCGCGGTTTTGCTGTGGAGGTGGCCGAATCCGTGGCGGAGGGCATTGCCAAGTCGCGCGCCCGCCCGCCCAAATTCGCCGTGGTGGACCTGCGGCTCGGGGACGGCAACGGGCTCGACGTGATCGAGGCGATCCGCAAGGGCCGCGAAGACACCCGCGTCATCGTGCTGACCGGTTACGGCAATATTGCCACCGCCGTCACCGCGGTGAAGCTTGGCGCCGTGGACTATCTGTCGAAACCGGCGGATGCGGATGACATCTATGCCGCTCTCACCCAGCGGCCGGGCGAGAAGGCCGACGTGCCGGAAAACCCGATGTCCGCAGACCGGGTGCGCTGGGAGCATATTCAGCGGGTTTATGAAATGTGCGAGCGCAATGTGTCCGAGACGGCTCGGCGCCTCAACATGCATCGCCGGACGCTGCAGCGGATCCTTGCCAAGCGCGCTCCGAAATAAGCGGTTACACGTCCTCGAAACTCTGGCCGGTCGCCCGCTCGGCGGCGAGCAGGCGCTGGGCCGCGGTGCGGGCAAAGCTCAAGGTCAGCGATTTGCGGGTGGCCGCGGACAGCCGATGCTCCGGCGCCTCGCGCAGCAGGTGCGCGCCGTAGCCATCGGACAGGATCAGCCCGCAATCCTCGGGGAAGATCTCCAGCGGCACATCCTTGTGAGTGGCGAAATAGAGACGGTCGGAATAATCGCGGTATTCGGGCCATTTCCGGTCCACCCGAAAGTCCTCGATCGAGGTCTTGATCTCGATAATAAAGATATCGCCCTTGGCGGAGAGGCTGATCAGATCCGCCCGCCGGCCATTGGCCAGCGTCAACTCCGGCAGGACGGCGTGGCGCATCTCGTCGAGCAGGCGCTGCACACCGCGGCGCACCATCATTGCGCGTGCCGATTGGCGTCCATCCACCAAGGGGTTGTTCGATCCGATATTGAGAAGTGTCACGGCGGATCCTTCCCCTGTTCCAGATGTTGCAAAAAGACAATGGCCACTTCATTTGTGCAGCCGCGAAGAGAGCTGACTGAAACGTGCCTTGCCAAGCTCGTCTAAACGAAAATAAACCTTGCATCAAAAGATGGTTTCACCCGTCTTTGCTTCCACCCCTGTTGCAAGAGAATTCCATGCGCATCCGCACAAGCATGCTTGCGTCCGGCCTGTTGGCATCCCTCGCCCTGGCCGGTTGCTCCACGACGTCTGACACCAAGGACAAGCCGAAGGACGTTGCCGTCCGCACGCAGACCACCGAGATCTTCAGCGACGCCTATGGCCCGGTGACCGATGCGGGCTACAGCCTGCCGGCCATTCCGATCAGCCGGCTCGACAAGAAGTTCCATCGGCAGATCGTTGAGTTTCAGACCAATGAACAGCCGGGCACGATCATCGTCAACACGCGGGAGCGGTTCCTTTATTATATCCTGCCGAACGGCAGGGCGGTCCGTTACGGGATCGGCGTCGGCAAGCAGGGGTTCGCCTGGTCCGGTGAGGCCTATGTGGCCTGGAAGCAGGAATGGCCGACCTGGCATCCGCCGAAGGAAATGGCGGTGCGCAAGCCGGATGTTGCCCGTTACGTCGAAGACGGCATGGGCCCCGGCCTCAGCAATCCGCTCGGCGCGCGCGCCATGTATCTCTTCAACGAGAAGGGCCAGGACACCCTGTTCCGTCTGCATGGCACGCCGGAATGGGCGTCCATCGGCACGGCCGCCTCGTCGGGCTGCATCCGCCTGATGAACCAGGACGTGATCGATCTCTACAGCCGCGTGCGTCCCGGCCGCCAGACCAAGGTCGTCGTGATCCAGTAAAGATCAGCATCCGTCAAACAGCAAAACGGCGCGGATTTCGCGCCGTTTTTCGTTTCGGGGGTTTTGAAGAGACGATTGCCGGGGTTTGTGTTTCCACCACCCCCGGCCTTACAGGCGGCTCAAGCCACCACCTTCTGCTTGGCTTCCAGCCGGCGACGGTGCAGGACCGGTTCGGTGTAGCCGTTCGGCTGCTCGCGGCCCTTCAGGACAAGATCGAGCGCCGCCTGGAAGGCAACCGAGTCGTCAAAGCGGCCGGCCATCGGCTGGTAGAGCGGATCGCCGGCATTCTGCTGGTCAACGATCGCGGCCATGCGCTTCATAGTCTCGATCACCTGCGCTTCGGTCACCAGGCCATGATGCAGCCAGTTCGCCATGTGCTGTGCGGAAATGCGCAGCGTTGCGCGGTCTTCCATCAGGCCGACATTGTTGATGTCCGGCACCTTGGAGCAGCCGACACCCTGGTCAATCCAGCGCACGACATACCCCAGAATGCCCTGCGCATTGTTGTCCAGCTCGCGCTGCACCTCTTCCGGCGTCCAGTTCGGACGCTCGGCCACCGGCACCGACAGGATGTCGGACAGTTTGGCGCGGGCACGCGACTTCAGGCCGTCCTGCACTTCAGCCACGTTGATCTTGTGGTAATGCGTGGCATGCAGGGTCGCCGCCGTCGGCGATGGAACCCAGGCGGTGTTGGCCCCGGCTTTGGGATGGGCGATCTTCTGCTCCAGCATCGCCGCCATCAGGTCCGGCATGGCCCACATGCCCTTGCCGATTTGCGCATGACCCGACAGGCCACAGGCCAAACCGATATCGACGTTCCAGTTCTCGTAGGCTGCGATCCAGGCCGCCTGCTTCATGTCGCCCTTGCGGATCATCGGGCCGGCTTCCATGGAGGTGTGGATCTCGTCGCCGGTGCGGTCGAGGAAGCCGGTGTTGATGAAGACCACGCGCTCGCGGGCTGCGCGAATGCATTCCTTGAGGTTCACCGTGGTGCGGCGCTCCTCATCCATGATGCCCATCTTGATCGTGTTCGCCGGCATGCCGAGCGCCTTTTCCACCCGATCGAAGATCTCGCAGGCGAAGGCCACCTCTTCCGGTCCATGCATCTTGGGCTTTACGACATACATGGAGCCCGTGCGGGAGTTCTGCCGGCGTCCGTTCGGACCGACGTCGCGAAGCGCAATCAGCGCCGTCACCATGGCGTCCATGATGCCTTCCGGCACTTCACGGCCATCGCGATCCAGGATCGCCGGGTTCGTCATCAGGTGGCCGACATTGCGCACCAGCATGAGCGAACGGGCATGCACCGTGAGGTTCGAGCCATCCGGTGCGGTGAATGTTAGGTCCGGATTAAGAGCGCGGGTAAAAATCTTGCCGCCCTTGTTGACGGTCTCCTTCAGGTCACCCTGCATGAGGCCCAGCCAGTTGCGGTAGACGACGACCTTGTCTTCGGCATCGACGGCCGCGACCGAATCCTCGCAGTCCATGATGGTGGTGATGGCCGATTCGAGCCCGACATCGGAGATATGCGCCGGATCATCCTTGCCGATCGCCGTCGAGGCATCGATTCGGATTTCGACATGCAGCCGGTTCTTGGCGAACAGAAGGCGCATCGGCGCAGAAGCATCTCCCTGATAGCCGGCAAACTGGGCGGGATCGGCCAGCGACAGGGCGGCCTCGCCGGCCTTGATCACCAGCGCGCCATCAACGACGGCAAAGCCCGTTGCCTCGCTCCAGCGTGCGCCCTCGATCGGCGCCGACTGATCGAGGAAATTGCGAGCCCAGGCGATCACCTTGGCGCCGCGCACCGGATTGTAGCCGGCACCCTTTTCCGCGCCATCGGCCTCGGCAATCGCATCCGTACCGTAAAGCGCGTCGTAGAGCGAACCCCAGCGCGCGTTCGCCGCGTTCAGCGCATAGCGCGCATTCATCACCGGCACGACCAGCTGCGGACCGGCAATTTCCGCGATTTCCGGATCGACGTTTTCCGTGGTCACCTGGAAATCCGGTCCCTCGGGCAGAAGGTAACCGATCTCGCGCAGGAAGGCCTCATAGGCTTCCAGATCCGAAGGGGCGCCGTTCTTGCGGTACCACTCGTCGAGCTTTTCCTGGAAGCGGTCGCGTTTGGCCAGCAGCGCCCGGTTCTTCGGCGCAAGATCCTGAATAATCGTGGAAAACTCGGCAAAGAAATGATCGGGATCGATGCCACTACCGGGAAGCGCTTCCTCCGTCAGAAAGGTCAGCAGCGCCTCGTCGATTGCCAGACCATTGCGTTCAATGCGGCTCATCCGCGTCCTCCATGTTGACCAGTGTTGCCAGAGGTTTTTGCGCGCCCGGGGGCCTTAGTCAATGCAGCAATGGTGGAAGACGACGCCGACGCGATCCTGCGACTGGCCGCCCATGACCTGTTCAATGCCTGTTGCGCAGCGTCACCCTGAGGGGCAAACCGTCCCGCGGTTGGGTGGTCAGCCGCTGGATCGGCCATGGGTTGACCCCCGGCAAGGCATCGAAGCGAAACCGCGACAACAGCACCGCCAAGGCGATCACCGCTTCCTGCATGGCAAAGGTCGCACCGATGCAGACCCTGGGGCCGGCGCCAAAGGGAAGATACTGGAAACGGTCGATCTTGCCGCGATTTTCCGGCAGGAACCGTTCCGGCATGAACGCGCGGGGTTTCTCCCAGTAAAGCACATGCCGATGCAGGGTCCAGGGCATCACCAGAGCCGTGGTGCCGGCGGCGATATGCACCGTTTTGCCATCCGGGCTCGTCCACTGGTCGTCTTCGATGGCTTCGCGGTTGAGCGATGGCGCTGGCGGGTAAAGCCGCATAGCCTCCTCGAAGGCGGCGCGCACGTAAGGCATGCGGTCCAGCCATTCCACCGGTTCGGCGCCGGTGGCCAGCACGCTATCGATTTCGCGCTCCATCGCTTCGCGGATATGCGGCGACTTCGCCACGCAATAGAGCGTCCAGGCCATGGCCCGCGCTGTCGTTTCATGACCGGCCCCGATGAACGTCAGGATATTGTCCTCGATCTCGTCCAGGGTCAGGCCATCGGGGCCATCCAGATCGAGAAGAAGGGTCAAGAGGTCGTCCGGCGTCGCGGCGCGGTCTTCCACCATCTTCGCCTTCCGCTTCTCCATCGTCTGGCGAACGATACCGCGGAAGTGATCCATGACTTTCGGGCCGCCGATGCGTCTGAGACGCGGAACCCAGGGCGGCGCCCGCAGGAGGTCCATCGGATCGACCCGACCCATCCGATGCAAGAGCGCCTCGACGTCATCGGAAAAACGCTCGCTGTCGGTGACCACGTCGCCGGAAAACAGCGTATCGATCAGGATGGCGAAGGTGAGCTCGGCCATGTCGATCGAGACGTCTTCAACCCTGCCCGACGAACCGACATCGGCATATTTGTCCGCATAGTCCTCGGATTTCGCCAGCATTCGGTTCGCAAAACCCTTGGCGTGGCGCGGCGTGAAGACCGGGGCAACGGCCTTTCGCGACCGCTTCCAGACCGGCCCCTCGGCCGTCAGAAGGCCGTCCCGCAGGATCGGCCGCAGGATCAGCTGCCGCACCTCCGCCATCCGATAGTTGGCGGCATTGTCCACCAGAACATGGCGGATCAGGCCGGGGTGGTTGATGATCAAGGTCCGCTCGGAGAAGAACTTCGTTTCGATCCAGGGCAGCGTGTAGGAGGGCGCGCCCCACAGCTCCAACGGATTGCGCAGGACCGTGCGTATGATCTCGAGCTTGCTCGGCGCATAGGTGCGTGGAACGGGTGCCGGCGGTTCGAAGGGCTCCGGGCGCATATCCATCGGTTGCTTCCTGTCCTTGAGGATCACCAACCGCTGATATCGGCACTCACAGAAGCGATTTCAATTCATCCAGCTTGTCGTTGACCAGCCAGCCGTAATAATTCTCCTCCGGCCAGGAGAATCCGCCATTGCGGTTGCGGGCCGCCAGCGCTGCGGCACGCTTGGCGGAATTGCCGACATTATACAACGTGGCGGTGATGCCAGGGTTGCGGGAAATGTCCATGCCGGCAATGTCGGCGTAATCGTCGATCGAACGGCGAATGGTCGCGGCCATGTAAGCAAGCGATTTGTCCGGGTCCATGATGGCCCGATAGACATCATTGGCATCGGACGCATCCAGCTTCGGATAACCGGAGCGGCGCGCCACCAGATCGGACTGCATTAGAGCCGTCAGCGGATTGATCTGGCCGAGACCAAAGGTCTGGCCGGCATAAAAGGGCTGGAAGAAGACGGCGCTGAAACGGTTGTCCGGATAGGAGACGCCGTCGACGCGATTGCCGCGGAAGACCTTCTCCCACACATCTTCACGGCAGGACCACAGCTTGTAGGAATCCGAAAGGCTTGCGCATTTCTCGAATTCCGGCTTGCCGACGAAATCGCCGATGGACTGGCCCTTGTAGCCGAAACGGAAGCTGTCGCCGGCATAGGCTGCGGCCTTCACGTAATAGGACTGCAGGCGATCATAGGCATCGACGTTAAAGGTATGCTCGCCGACGATCGCGCCGATCATATGGATCGGGTCGATGTCGTACTGGCGGGCGGTCTGCTTGATCTTGGAGATCAGCGCCGAATCGCTTGCGAGCAGATCGCGGATCTTCTCGTATTTCTCGTCAAAGGTGGTCTTGCCGGCTCGTGTTCGGCGAAACGAAGCACCGGGCACCTTGGGCTGTTCGGCATTGCGGTTGCCCGACGGAACAACGGACAAGCCGCCGGCCTGCACGTCAGGCAAGGCCCAGCAGAGCACCATCACCAATGCCAATACGAACTTTTGCAAAATGCAGCATCCTTGCAGATGGCTGTTCGGTCGTCGATCGTCGAGAGGAAGCGCGAACCGCCTGCGAATCACCCTGATGAAGCGTCACGCATTCTATGCATGATCCCTTACTGAAAAGCAGGGGGCGGAGTCGAGCCCGCCCCTCTCACTTTCCCGTCAGGCGCGATCCGGATGGTGCCCGGCGTTGCCCTGCCGCCACGCTTTACAGGATGTAGCGGGAGAGATCGGTATCGGCCGCGATGTCGCCCACGTGCTTGCGCACATAGTCCGCGTCGATCATCACCGTCGTTCCGGGCCGGTCGGGCGCGTGGAACGAAATCTCGTCCAGAACCCGCTCCATCACCGTCTGCAGGCGGCGCGCGCCGATATTCTCGACCGAGGAGTTGAGGTGCACGGCGACATCGGCCAGCGCATCGATCGCATCTTCGGTGAAATCAAGCGACAGCTGCTCGGTCTCCATCAGCGCCCGGTACTGGCGGATGAGGCTTGCTTCCGTCTCCGTCAGGATGCGGCGGAAATCCTCTTTCGACAGCGGCTTCAGCTCGACGCGGATCGGCAGGCGGCCCTGCAGTTCCGGCAGAAGGTCCGACGGCTTGGCCACGTGGAAGGCGCCGGAGGCGATGAAGAGGATATGATCCGTCTTCACGGGGCCGTATTTCGTCGAAACCGTCGTGCCTTCCACCAGCGGCAGCAGATCACGCTGCACGCCCTCGCGGGAGACGCCCGCCCCCATGCCGCCATCACGCGCAGCGATCTTGTCGATCTCGTCGAGGAAGACGATGCCGTCGTTTTCGACGGAGCGGACCGCCTCGCGCTGGATGACCTCGTTGTCGATCAGCTTGTCGCTTTCGTCGCGGATCAGTTCGCCGTATGACTTCGCCACAGTGGTGCGGATCTTCTTCGTGCGGCCGCCCATGGCCTTGCCGAACATTTCCGACAGGTTCAGCACGCCGATGTTGGCGCCCGGCATGCCCGGAATCTCGAAGCCCGGCATGCCGGAGCCGCTGTCGGCCACCTCGACATCGATCTCCTTGTCGTCCAGCTCGCCATTGCGCAGCTTCTTGCGGAATGTGTCCCGGGTGGCAGGCGAGGCCGTGGCGCCGACGAGTGCGTCGAGAACACGCTCTTCGGCACTCTGATGCGCCTTGGTCTGCACCTCGGCGCGCTTCTTTTCGCGCACCAGACCGATGCCGATCTCGACCAGGTCGCGGATGATCTGCTCGACGTCGCGGCCGACATAACCGACCTCGGTGAACTTGGTGGCTTCCACCTTGATGAAGGGCGCGCCGGCGAGCTTGGCGAGGCGGCGGGAGATTTCCGTCTTGCCGACGCCGGTCGGGCCGATCATCAGGATGTTCTTCGGCATCACCTCGTCGCGCAGGCTCTCGTCCAGCTGCTGGCGGCGCCAGCGGTTTCTAAGCGCGATCGCGACGGCGCGTTTGGCGTCATGCTGGCCGATGATGTAGCGGTCCAGTTCCGAGACGATCTCGCGGGGGGAAAAAGTCGTCATATGTAAACCTCTTCGGCGTCTCTTGCGGCCGGCTCATCAAGCCCGGCGGCCAAGACCCGTTGCTGGGATGATGTTATTCGGCGTCGAGCGTTTCGACCACGAGATTGTGGTTGGTGTAGACGCAGATGTCGGCGGCGATATCGAGGGCACGCCTGGCGATCTCTTCGGCGGATTTGTCCGAATCCATCATGGCGCGCGCCGCCGCATAGGCGAAGTTTCCGCCCGAACCGATGGCGATCGTGCCGTGTTCCGGCTCCAGCACATCGCCATTGCCGGTGACGGCGAGCGTGACGCTCTTGTCGGCCACCAGCATCATGGCTTCGAGATTGCGCAGATATTTATCGGTCCGCCAGTCCTTGGCCAGCTCGACGGCGGCCCGCATCAGCTGGCCGGGATACTGCTCGAGCTTCTTTTCCAGTCGGTCGAGAAGGGTGAAGGCATCCGCGGTCGCCCCGGCAAAACCGGCGATCACCTCGCCCTTGCCGATCCGGCGCACCTTGCGCGCATTGCCCTTCATCACGGTCTGGCCAAGGCTCACCTGACCGTCACCGGCCATGATGACCTTTCCGCCTTTCCGCACGGTAATAATTGTCGTCATACTCACACCTGTCGGCCCAGACACCGGGCCTCTGTCATGCCGGTCCATTCCGGCTGTTCAGCCACATGTAAGTGGTGGTGCCACGATTGCAAATACGGGCTTCCCGTTGACGGGAAGCGGTTGATCTCGCGGAATCGTTTGCACCGCCGCGGCGTGGCTGATAAGCAGCGCAGATCAGACCAAGGCCCAGCAATCACTGAGAATCCGGTGGACAAGATGAGCGAGCGCCGCGCTTCCGTTTCGCGCAAGACGAACGAGACTTCGATTTCCGTGACCGTCAACCTGGACGGAACAGGATCCTCGAAGATCGAGACGGGTATCGGTTTTTTCGACCACATGCTGGAGCAGCTGTCGCGACATTCGCTGATCGACATGGAAATCGACTGCAAGGGCGACCTGCACATCGACGACCACCACTCGGTCGAAGATACCGGCATTGCAATCGGCCAGGCGATTTCCAAGGCGCTCGGCGACCGCCGCGGCATCACCCGCTATGCCTCGCTCGATCTTGCCATGGACGAGACCATGACGAAGGCGGCGGTGGACCTCTCCGGCCGGCCGTTCCTGGTCTGGAACGTCACCTTCAGTGCGCCGAAGATCGGCACGTTCGATACGGAACTGGTGCGGGAATTCTTCCAGGCGCTCGCCCAGAATGCCGGGATCACGCTGCATGTGATGAACCATTACGGCGCCAACAACCACCATATCGCGGAAACCTGCTTCAAGGCGGTTGCCCGCGTGCTGCGCGTGGCCACCGAAATCGATCCGCGCCAGGCGGGCCGCGTTCCCTCGACCAAGGGCACGCTGGTCTGACGCCGTCAGGAGGAGCCGTGATCAGCTATTTCGTTCTGACGCCCCCCGGAGGCCGCGATCATGCCTCGACGCGTTTCCTGGCGGACAGATTTGCTTGGCTCGGTTTCGTGTTTCCAGGGCTCTGGCTGCTGTTTCATCGCTGCTGGCTGATGGGCCTCGCCGTTCTTGCGGCGCAACTGGCGGCCGCCTGGCTCAGTGACCAGTCCGGTTTCTTCTGGGCCGGCACGCTGTCGGAACTGGCGCTTGGCCTGCTGATCGGCCTGGAAGGGCGGCAAATCGTCGTGCGGCATCTCCTCGCCAAGGGCTGGACCATGGCCGATGTTGTCGCGGCGCCGGATCTTTCAACCGCCGAAATGATTTACTTTTCGAACCTTCCGGCCGAGACACCGAAGCCTGCCGTTCCGGTAACCGACTGGAAAAACCTCTCCCCGCCCGCCCAGACGGCCTCTCGACAGGGTCCGGCGCTTGGGCTTTTTGACCTTGGTGGAGGACGCTGATGCGCGTTGCAATCATCGACTACGGATCGGGCAATCTCCGTTCCGCAACAAAGGCCTTCGAACGTGCAGCCCGCGAGGCCGCGCTTGAGGCCGAGATCATCCTGACCGACGATCCCGACGTGGTCGCGAAGGCCGATCGCATCGTTCTGCCGGGCGTCGGCGCCTATGCCGATTGCCGCCGCGGACTTTCTGCCGTTTCCGGCATGGAAGAGGCGCTTCTGGACGGCGTGCAGGCCAAGGGTCGCCCCTTCCTCGGCATCTGCGTCGGCATGCAGCTGATGGCCTCCCGCGGACTGGAAAAGGACGTGACGAAGGGGTTCGGCTGGATCAAGGGCGATGTGGTGGAAATGACGCCCTCCGATCCCAACCTCAAGATCCCGCAAATCGGCTGGAATACGCTGACGCTCAACCGGCCACACGCGCTCTTCGACGGCATTACGACCGGGCCGGACGGTCTGCACGCCTATTTCGTCCATTCCTATCATCTGGCCGCCGAAAACCCGGATGATGTCGTGGCGACCACCGAATACGGCGGTGCGGTCACCGCCTTCGTGGCGCATGGAAACACGGCCGGTGCCCAGTTTCACCCGGAAAAGAGCCAGACGCTTGGCCTTGCCCTGATTTCGAATTTCCTGCGCTGGAAGCCCTGACATGATCCTTTTTCCCGCAATCGACCTCAAGGACGGCCAGTGCGTTCGCCTGAAGCTCGGCGACATGGACCAGGCGACCGTGTACAATCCGGACCCTGCCGCCCAGGCCAGAGCCTTTCAGGACCAGGGTTTCGAATGGCTGCATGTGGTGGATCTGGATGGCGCCTTTGCCGGCGAAAGCCGCAATGGTTTCGCCGTCGATGCCATCCTGAAGGCGACGAGCAATCCCGTCCAGCTCGGCGGCGGCATCCGCACGCTCGATCATATCGAAGCCTGGCTGTCGCGCGGGCTCGCCCGCGTCATTCTCGGCACGGTCGCCGTGCGCAACCCGGCGCTGGTTATCGAGGCCTGCCAGAAGTTCCCGGGCCAGATCGCCGTCGGCATCGATGCCAAGGGCGGCAAGGTGGCGGTGGAGGGCTGGGCGGAAGCCTCCGAACTCGGCGTGATCGAACTGGCGAAGAAGTTCGAAGGTGCCGGTGTGGCCGCGATGATCTACACCGACATTGACCGCGACGGCATTCTGGCCGGCATCAACTGGTCCTCGACGCTGGAACTCGCGAACGCCGTCTCCATTCCCGTCATCGCGTCTGGCGGCCTCGCCTCGCTCGATGATATCCGCCGCATGCTGGAACCGGATGCAGCAAAACTCGAAGGCGCCATCTCCGGCCGCGCGCTCTATGACGGCCGCATCGACCCTATGGAAGCACTTGCTCTCATTCGCGCTGCCAAGGGAGGCCGTGCATGACCCTGAAAGCCCGCGTCATCCCCTGCCTGGACGTCAAGGACGGCCGTGTCGTCAAGGGTGTCAACTTCGTGGATCTGATCGATGCGGGAGACCCGGTCGAGGCGGCGAAAGCCTATGATCTGGCCGGTGCCGACGAGCTGTGTTTCCTCGACATCACCGCCTCCTCCGACAATCGCGACACTATTTTCGACGTGGTCGCCCAGACGGCCGAGCATTGCTTCATGCCGCTGACGGTTGGCGGCGGTGTGCGCGCAGTCGGCGACATCCGCAAGCTGCTGCTCGCCGGCGCCGACAAGGTGTCGATCAATTCGGCGGCGGTCAACAATCCGGATTTCGTCGCGGAAGCCGCGGACAAGTTCGGCAACCAGTGCATCGTGGTGTCGATCGATGCCAAGCGGCGGCGCACGCAGGGGCCGGGTCAGGACAATGCCAGCGCCTGGGAGATCTACACCCATGGCGGGCGCAATGCGACGGGCATCGACGCGGTGGAGTTTGCCGCGCGGATGGTGGAGCGGGGCGCAGGCGAACTGCTGGTGACCTCCATGGACCGCGACGGTACGAAGATCGGCTACGATATCGAACTGACGCGGGCGATTGCCGATGCGGTGCGTGTTCCCGTCATCGCCTCCGGCGGTGTGGGAAACCTGGACGATCTGGTGGCCGGGGTGAAGGAAGGTCATGCGACCGCGGTTCTCGCGGCCTCGATCTTCCACTTCGGCACCTATTCCATCGGCGAAGCCAAGCGCTACATGGCTGAGCACGGCATTGCGATGCGGCTCGACTGAGGAGACACATGATGAGCGGTTTTTCTCTCAGCGATCTGGAAGCCATCGTTGCCGAGCGCGCCAAGGCGGATCCCACGCAATCCTGGACAGCCAAACTCGTGGCCGCCGGCCAGGGAAAGGCAGCTAAGAAGCTGGGCGAAGAGGCGGTCGAAACCGTGATTGCCGCCATTTCCAACGACCGCGACAACCTGACGGCGGAAGCGGCTGACCTGCTGTATCACCTGATCGTCGTATTGAAGATCGGGGGCATTCCGTTGCAGGATGTGTTGAACGAACTTCAACGCCGCACGGCCCAATCGGGCCTGACCGAAAAGGCGAGCCGACAGCCCTCATGACGATCGCCAGCCAGACCATCGATTCCGATATCCCGCCCGACCCCCTGGCGAACGGCAATTATTCGCCGTTCTTTCTCTTCACCTCCGAGGAATGGTCGAAGTTTCGCGCCGATACACCGCTGACGCTGACGGCGGACGAGGTGAAGCGACTGCGCTCTCTCGACGACCCGATCGATCTCGATGAAGTCCGCCGCATCTATCTCTCGCTGTCGCGCCTGTTGTCGGCCCATGTGGAAGCCTCGCAGCTTCTGTTCCAACAGCGCAACCGGTTCCTCAGCCTGTCGGACCAGGTGAAGACGCCCTTCGTCATCGGCATTGCGGGATCGGTCGCCGTCGGCAAGTCCACCACCGCCCGTATCCTGAAGGAGCTTCTGGCCCGCTGGCCGTCGAGCCCCAAGGTCGATCTCGTCACCACCGATGGTTTTCTCTATCCGAACGCCATCCTGCGGCGCGACAATCTGATGGAGCGCAAGGGTTTTCCGGAGAGCTATGATATCGGCGCGCTGCTGCGCTTTCTCTCGGCCATCAAGGCCGGCAAACCGAACGTCAAGGCGCCGAAATATTCGCACCTGACCTATGATGTGCTGCCAGACGAATATTCGGTCATCGACCGGCCGGACATCCTGATCTTTGAAGGCATCAACGTGCTGCAATCCCGCACGCTGCCCGCCGATGGCAAGATCGTGCCGATGGTCTCGGATTTCTTCGATTTCTCCATCTATATCGATGCGGACGAGGGCCAGATTCACAACTGGTATGTCGAACGCTTCATGCGGCTCAGGCAGACGGCCTTTCGCGATCCGTCCTCGTTCTTCAACCGGTATGCAACGATCACGGAAGATGCCGCGCTGGCGATCGCCGAAGGACTGTGGCAAAACATCAACCTGAAGAACCTGCAGCAGAACATTCTGCCGACACGCCCGCGTGCCGATCTCATCCTGCGCAAGGGCAGCAATCACTTCATCGAAACGGTCGCGCTCCGAAAACTGTAGGCGATGGATCGCCGGCTTTGGATGTGCATCGTCAGCGATTGACCCGACGAAGCGTCAGGTTGATCCGCCCGCCCTGCTTCAAAAGCGTCGATGTGCCCGGATAGATGCGATCCACGCCGTGGAAGGCGAGACGCCCCTCGCCGCCCAGCACCACGATATCGCCGCTGGAGAGCTTCACGGAGCTGGTCTTGTCGCCTCTCTCCAGACCGCCGACACGAAAGAGGCAGGTGTTGCCGAGCGAAATCGACAGGACCGGCGCCTGCAGGTCCTGCTCGTCCCGGTCCTGATGCAGGCCCATCTTCGCATCATCGGCGTAGAAGTTGATGAGGCAAGCCTCCGGCGGCTTGTCATAGGCGGCATACCGTTCCCACAGAGCCAGAAGTTCGTTCGGCATGGCCGGCCAGGGCTTCTCCGTCACCGGATGGGTTTCCTGATAGCGATAGCCCCTCGCCTTGTCCGTCACCCAGCCGAGCGTGCCGCAATTGGTCATGCGCACAGACATCGGCCGTCCGGTTCCCGGCATCACCGGCACGTAGAGCGGCGCTTCTGCCACGACGGCGCGGATCACCGCGACGAGATGCTCCTGGGCTGCCCGATTGATTGCCTGCGGATGATGGAGGATGCCCTTGGCCAGAGTCAGCATGATCCCGCTCCTCAATCACCAGCCGGGCGGCCGCGCATCTTCTTCACCTCGGAACGGCCCGACTTTTCCTTCAGCCGGCGCTCGACGGAGCCCTTGGTCGGCTTGGTTTTCTTGCGCGGCGGCGGTGGCGGCTTGGCGGCTTCTAGCAACAGTTCCTTCAGGCGCTCGCGCGCATCCTCGCGATTACGCTCCTGGCTGCGAAACCGGTTGGCTTCGATGATCAGCACGCCGTCCTTGCTGAGGCGTCGGCCCGCCAGTTTTGCGGCGTTCTCCTTGATGCGGTCGGGAAGCGAGGGAGAGCCCATCAGGTTGAAGAACAGCTGGACGGCCGTCGAGACCTTGTTGACGTTCTGACCGCCCGGCCCGCCGGCCAGCACGAATTGCTCCGTCAGTTCCCATCCGGCGAGGGTGATTCGACTGTTGATGACGAGAGGATCGCTGGCCATGATCTCCGTCTAATCCACAAGCGCACAAAAGAAAACCGCCGAGGCCAAAGACCCCGGCGGCTCTCGATGTTCCACGTGAGTCGTTATTCGGCAGCAGCCAGCATCCCAGGGGCTGCATCGCGCACCTTGCTGTCGACATGGTTTTCAAACTTCGTGAAGTTCGAAATGAACATGTTGACCAGCTTCGTCGCCTGCGCATCGTAGGCTGCGCCATCCGCCCAGGTCGAGCGCGGATCAAGGATCGCCGTTTCAACGCCCGGCACGGCGACCGGTACTGTAAAGCCGAAGTTGGCATCAGTGCGGAAGTCAGCCTTCTTCAACTCGCCCGTCAGAGCGGCGGTCAGCAGTGCACGGGTGGCCTTGATCGGCATGCGGCGGCCAATGCCGTAGGCGCCACCGGTCCAGCCGGTGTTGACCAGCCAGCAATCGACGCCGTGATGGGCAATCAGGTCACGCAGCAGGTTGCCGTATTCCGTCGGATGCCGCGGCATGAAGGGAGCACCGAAGCAGGTCGAGAAGGTGGCTTCCGGCTCGGTCACGCCCTTTTCGGTCCCGGCGACCTTGGCGGTGTAACCGGAGAGAAAGTGGTACATGGCCTGTTCAGGCGTCAGCTTGGCGATCGGCGGCATCACGCCGAAGGCGTCGGCCGTCAGCATGATGATTGTCTTCGGGTGCGGCGCAAGGCCGGTTGCCGAGGCGTTCGGAATGAAATGCAGCGGATAGGCGCTGCGGGTGTTTTCGGTCAGCGACGCATCGTCGAAGTCCGGCACACGGTTTTCATCCATCACCACGTTTTCAAGCACGGTGCCGAAGCGGCGGGTTGCGGCATAGATTTCCGGTTCGGCGTCCGCCGACAGACGGATCGCCTTGGCGTAGCAGCCACCTTCGAAGTTGAAGATGCCGTTTTCGCCCCAGCCATGCTCGTCGTCGCCGATCAGCGTGCGGTTCGGATCGGCAGACAGCGTCGTCTTGCCGGTGCCCGACAGGCCGAAGAAGACGGCGGCATCGCCCTCCGGGCCGACGTTCGCCGAGCAGTGCATCGGCATGACGCCCTTTTCCGGCAGGAGGTAGTTCAGAACCGTGAAGACCGACTTCTTGTTTTCGCCGGCATAGGAGGTGCCGCCGATCAGCACCAGGCCATTGGCGAGATCGCAGGCAATCACCGTTTCCGTGCGGCAGCCATGGCGGGCGGGGTCGGCACGGAAGCTCGGCAGGTTGATGATGGTCAGCTTCTGCTGGAAGGCGCCGAGAGTCGAACGGTCCGGACGGATCAGCAGGTTACGGATGAAGAGTGCGTGCCAGGCGAGTTCCGTCACGACACGGGTCGGAAGCGCGTAATCGCGGTCGGCACCGCCCACGAGATCCTGCACATAGAGCGTCTTGCCAGCGGCATGGGCCAGCATGTCTTCTTTGAGCAGCGCGAAGTGCTCCGGCGACATGGGCTTGTTGTTGTCCCACCAGATGTTCGCTTCCGTGCTGGCATCGCGCACGACGAACTTGTCTTTCGGGGAACGACCGGTGTGCTGGCCGGTCACGGCGCGCAAAGCCCCATCCACCGTCAGCTCTGCTTCACCATTCCGGAGGGCAGCCTCGTAGAGTTCGCTCTCATTCAGGTTGTAATTGATACGTGCAGCACCGGACAAGCCGATGGCCGCCAAACCGTTCGACGGATTGTGAACTCCGTACTCCTCCATGTCGCGCTTTCCTTTGAGCTGACGTTGATGATGGTGCACGCTAACGACGCAAATGCAAAAGAGCAAGAGCGGCAATCGGATTAAGTCAATAAAATCAAACAATTAATCGATTTAAAAATTTTCCTACTTATTTAAATCGGTTTGATTGGCATAAAATTCCTGTCGTGGGCCTCCCCGAAAGCGGCCCGCTTCCACCCTGGAGCAGGCACCCCTTTATCTTTGCCACAATTTGTTCCACCTTTATCCCCATGACACGCGGACCCGGACACAACGTCCGGCTGGGCCACAATCCAGGAGATGCGTACAGAATGGCGGAGACAGACAGTATGCAGACTATCGCGTTGGTAGACGACGATCGCAACATTCTCACCTCGGTGTCGATTGCACTGGAGGCGGAAGGCTACCGGGTCGAGACCTACACGGATGGTGCGTCTGCGCTGGACGGGCTTCTGGCACGGCCGCCGCAACTCGCCATCTTCGACATCAAGATGCCGCGCATGGACGGCATGGAACTTCTGCGTCGCCTGCGCCAGAAGTCGGACCTGCCGGTGATCTTCCTCACCTCCAAGGATGAAGAGATCGATGAGTTGTTCGGCCTGAAGATGGGCGCCGACGATTTCATCACCAAGCCGTTTTCGCAGCGTTTGCTGGTGGAGCGCGTGAAGGCGATCCTGCGCCGTTCGGCCAAGAGCGACGTGGCACCGGTTCCCGGCAGCAAGGCGGCTGCCGACCAGCAGGCCCGCACGCTGGAACGCGGCCAGCTGGTGATGGATCAGGAGCGCCATACCTGCACCTGGAAGGGCGAACCGGTGACGCTGACGGTGACGGAATTCCTCATCCTGCATTCGCTCGCCCAGCGCCCCGGGGTGGTCAAAAGCCGCGATGCGCTGATGGATGCCGCCTATGACGAGCAGGTCTATGTCGATGACCGGACGATCGACAGCCACATCAAGCGGCTTCGCAAGAAGTTCAAAATGGTTGACACCGATTTTGATATGATCGAGACGCTCTACGGCGTAGGCTATCGCTTCCGCGAAGCAGCCTGATTTGCATCTCAACGAGTCCGCAACGCTGCTTCACTGCGCATGAACCGCCGTGACGGCCGGCGGTCGCCGTGAAAGGGAAAGGCTTGGCCGATCAGACGATTCATTCCGGAAATTCGGGCGGGGAGGATTTGAAAACCTCCCGTGCATCGGGAAGGGTATGGTCACATCCCTTCACGCTGGTGCGCCGCATCTTCGGCAATGCCGTCTTTTCCAGCCTGACGCGCCGTATTCTCTTCTTCAACATCGCGGCAACCGTGGTGCTCGTCGCCGGCATTCTCTACCTCAACCAGTTCCGCGAGGGGCTGATCGATGCCCGCGTCGAAAGCCTGCTGACGCAGGGCGAAATCATCGCGGGCGCGATTTCCGCCTCCGCTTCGGTCGATACGAACTCAATCACCATCGATCCGCAGAAACTTCTGGAACTGCAGGCAGGCCAGAGCATCACGCCGGTGCCGAATGACGAAGATCTCGATTTCCCGATCGATCCGGAGCGTGTGGCCCCGGTTCTGAGGCGTCTGATCTCGCCAACCCGCACCCGTGCCCGTCTGTTTGATGCGGATGCCAATCTCATTCTCGATTCGCGCCATCTTTATTCGCGCGGCCAGGTTCTGCGCTTTGACCTGCCGCCGGTAGAGGGCGAAAACACCACATGGAGCGGCTGGTTTGCCGGCGTGATCAACCGGATCCTGCAGCCCGGCAATCTGCCGGCCTACAAGGAGGCGCCGGGCGGCGACGGCTCGATCTATCCTGAAGTGATGAACGCGCTGACCGGTGTGCGCGGTGCGGTCGTTCGCGTGACCGACAAGGGCGAACTGATCGTCTCGGTTGCCGTTCCGGTCCAGCGTTTTCGCGCGGTTCTCGGCGTCCTCCTGCTATCAACGCAGGCCGGCGACATCGACAACATCGTGCATGCCGAGCGGCTCGCCATCATGCGCGTCTTCGGCGTCGCAACGCTCGTCAACATTCTCCTGTCGCTGCTTT
Source organism: Allorhizobium pseudoryzae (assembly GCF_011046245.1). Taxonomy (NCBI): domain Bacteria; kingdom Pseudomonadati; phylum Pseudomonadota; class Alphaproteobacteria; order Hyphomicrobiales; family Rhizobiaceae; genus Affinirhizobium; species Affinirhizobium pseudoryzae. The sequence goes on along the minus strand of NZ_CP049241.1, from coordinate 1,662,049 downwards.
TGTCCTCGACGATTGCCAATCCGCTTCGGCGGTTGTCGGCGGCGGCCATTCGTGTCCGGCGCGGCGTGAAGCAGCGCGAGGAAATCCCCGATTTCTCCGTTCGGCAGGATGAGATCGGCAACCTGTCGATTGCGCTGCGTGACATGACCAATGCGCTCTACGACCGGATCGATGCGATCGAGAGTTTTGCGGCTGATGTGAGTCACGAGTTGAAGAACCCGCTGACCTCGCTGCGGAGTGCGGTCGAAACCCTGCCGCTTGCCAAGACGGAAGAATCCAAACAGCGACTCACCAATATCATTCTGCACGACGTGCGCCGCCTCGATCGCCTGATCAGCGATATTTCCGATGCCTCGCGTCTGGATGCGGAACTTGCCCGTTCGGATGCGGCACCGGTCGACCTCGAAATTCTGCTCGGCAATCTGGTGGAAATCTCCCGCCAGATCCGCACCGGCCGCAAGCCGGTGGATATCGACCTCGTCGTCGATCACAAGCAGGGCACCAAGACGAGCTATCTGGTGCAGGGCCACGATCTGCGGCTTGGCCAGATCGTTACCAACCTGATCGAGAACGCCCGTTCCTTCGTGCCGGAAAAGGGTGGCCGCATTTCCGTGCATCTGTTCCGCGCCAAGGGCAATTGCATCATCCAGGTGGATGACAATGGCCCCGGCATCCGGGCGGAAGATATCGACCGCATCTTCGAACGCTTTTACACCGACCGGCCGGAAGGCGAGAGTTTTGGCCAGAATTCGGGCCTTGGCCTGTCCATCAGCCGCCAGATTGCCGAAGCGCATGGCGGCACGCTGAAAGCGGAAAACCTGGCCGATGCGGCCGGTGATTTGCTCGGTGCCCGCTTCACGCTGTCTTTGCCTGCGGGTCAACCGACATGACGGCCAACAATGTTCACGGCACGGCGATCGTGATGGGCACGCGGGGCCTGATCTTTCTCGGTCCCCCCGGTGCCGGCAAATCGGAACTGGCCTTTGCCTGCCTTGCGGCGGCACGCTTGCAAGGGGTATCGGCTGCTCTCATCGCCGACGACCAGGTCTTCATCTCGATGGAGAACGGCGAGACGATCGCGACACGACCGGACTCGATTGCCGGGCTTCTGGAGCTGCGCGGCAGCGGCATCGTTCGACTCGACAGCGTCGAGCGTGCCGTCCTTCATCTGGCGATCCGGGTGATCGATCCGACTCGCGACGAGCGTCTGCCGCCCGAGCAGGAGCGGACCGATCTTGGCGGGTTTGGCGATCTGCCCCTGATCCGACTTTCGGCGCGCTCCATTGCACCCCTTGCCACGATTGGCGCGCTTCACGCAGAATTCAAAGGAGAACCGCCCTTTTCATGATGTGTCCACGACCATTTTTAGCTTGCACTTCGACTTTACATCGACAAGATGGCTTCCCACCGCCGTTGGGCCTGTTGCAATGCGAAACACGGCCGAGCGTATCGTTGTACCTGGGGGTGATTTCATGATCGGACTTGTGCTTGTCACGCATGGCAAGCTGGCTGATGAGTTCCGACATGCGCTGGAGCATGTGGTAGGGCCGCAAAAGAATATTGAAACCGTCTGTATCGGCCCCGAAGACGACATGGATCAGCGACGTCAGGATATCCTCGACGCGGTGAACCGGGTGGATGACGGCCACGGCGTCGTGATCCTGACGGACATGTTCGGCGGAACGCCGTCCAATCTGTCCATCTCCGCCATGAGCACCGGCAAGATCGAAGTGATTGCCGGCGTCAATCTGCCGATGCTGATCAAGCTGGCAGGGGTTCGCGTGGACAACGACATGCAGAAGGCGCTCGCCGAGGCCGCCGATGCCGGGCGCAAATACATTAACGTCGCAAGCCGCGTCCTGAGCGGCAAATAAGATCATCCATGAGCAATCTCTCCCGCGAACTCCTGATCATCAACAAGCGCGGCTTGCACGCCCGTGCATCCGCCAAGTTCGTGCAGACGGTGGAGGGGTTCGACGCCCAGATCCAGGTGTCGAAGGACGGCATGACCGTAGGCGGCACCTCGATCATGGGCCTGATGATGCTGGCGGCAAGCCCGGGCTGCACGATCGAAGTCACGGCCAGCGGCGCCCAGGCGGAGGCCGCGCTGGATGCTCTCACCTATCTCGTCGCCGATCGATTTGGCGAAGAGATGTAATGAACATATAAAGACTTCTTTATATCCTTATTGCTAGTTTCCGGGAACCCTGCTACATCGAGGGCAGCGCCGCTGCGGGTTGCAGCGGCTGGATGAACGCCGCTTGACGATGAGCGGTAGCCCCCTGCGGAGCTGGAGAGCCACCATGACCACTGAAAAAGATTACATTGTCGCGGATATCGCGCTTGCCGATTACGGCCGCAAGGAACTCAACATCGCCGAAACCGAAATGCCGGGCCTGATGGCCTGCCGCGAAGAGTTCGGCACCTCGAAACCGCTGAAGGGCGCACGCATTTCCGGCTCGCTGCACATGACGATCCAGACCGCCGTCCTGATCGAGACGCTGCAGGTTCTGGGCGCCGACGTGCGCTGGGCCTCCTGCAACATCTTCTCCACCCAGGACCACGCTGCCGCTGCGATTGCAGCCGCCGGCATTCCGGTCTTCGCCGTCAAGGGCGAATCGCTGACCGAATACTGGGAATATACCGACCGCATCTTCCAGTGGACCGATGGCGGCGTCTCCAACATGATCCTCGACGATGGCGGCGATGCCACCATGTACATCCTGCTTGGCGCCCGCGCTGAAGCCGGCGAAGATGTGCTGTCGAACCCGGGTTCGGAAGAAGAAGAAATCCTGTTCGCGCAGATCAAGAAGCGCCTCAAGGCATCCCCCGGCTGGTTCACCAAGCAGCGCGACGCGATCAAGGGCGTCACCGAAGAGACGACCACGGGCGTTCACCGCCTCTATGAACTGGCCAAGAAGGGCCTCCTCCCCTTCCCGGCGATCAACGTCAACGACAGCGTCACCAAGTCGAAGTTCGACAACAAGTACGGCTGCAAGGAATCGCTGGTGGACGGCATCCGCCGCGCAACCGACGTGATGATGGCCGGCAAGGTTGCCGTCGTCTGCGGTTACGGTGACGTCGGCAAGGGTTCGGCCGCCTCGCTCGTCGGCGCCGGCGCCCGCGTCAAGGTTACCGAAGTCGATCCGATCTGCGCCCTGCAGGCGGCCATGGACGGGTTCGAAGTCGTCCAGCTGGAAGACGTCGTCTCCAGCGCCGACATCTTCATCACCACCACCGGCAACAAGGATGTCATCCGTCTCGATCATATGCGCGAGATGAAGGACATGGCGATCGTCGGCAATATCGGCCACTTCGACAACGAGATCCAGGTTGCGGCTCTCAAGAACCTGAAGTGGACGAACATCAAGCCGCAGGTGGACATGGTCGAGTTCCCGAAGGGCAACCGCATGATCCTCCTGTCGGAAGGCCGCCTCCTGAACCTCGGCAATGCAACGGGCCATCCGTCCTTCGTCATGTCGGCCTCGTTCACCAACCAGGTGCTGGGTCAGATCGAGCTGTTCACCAAGACGGAAGAGTACAAGCCCGGCGTCTACATCCTGCCGAAGCACCTCGACGAGAAGGTTGCCCGCCTGCACCTGGCGAAGCTCGGCGTGAAGCTGACCGAGCTTTCCGACGAACAGGCGTCCTATATCGGTGTCTCCAAGACGGGCCCGTTCAAGGCTGAGCACTACAGATACTAATGTGAGCTGACTAATCCACAAGATATGGTGGCCGCGGACTTGACAAGTCCGCGGCTTTCTTTTTTGCGGCCCACCCTTTGCCTCGATTTCCGAAGCAGATATTGTTTTCAGACTCGATTCGCGCAGGCTGAAGGCGTTGGCCGCGTGGTCAGGGATGTCTTGTCGATGATGCGGCACTTGGACGGAGACAGACCGAATGGCGGAAATTTCTACGGCTCACCCCGGGCGGGCCAAGACCGATGACGGCAACGAGGCGCCGGCAATCGGTGGACGATGGATGGCGGAACACGTGACACCTAAAAGACTGAGCAGCCTTTCGCGCGTGGTTCACATCGCCCGGGCGGCGCTGACAGGCACGGCGCTTTCCGGCATGGCCGGCATTGCGCTCGCGCAGGATGCACGCCTGCCGGCGGCCCGCCTGTTCACCTCCTCCGAGGTGATCTTCCCCTCTCTCGCCATCGGCGCGATTGCGGCGGCTCTCTTCTCGTCGATCTGGCTGTTTCGCCAGCGCACGCATCTGGAGGCCGAAAGCCAGGAGATGCGGGGCGCGCTCTCGGATGCCCAGCAGACGATCTCGAAATATGAAGCGCTGATTGCCGAAAAGAACCGGCGTATCGTGATCTGGGAAGCAGGTCCCTCGCGCCCGGAATTTCTGGGCCACCTGCCGCCGGAAACCGGCGCGCCCTCGGAAGCCAAGCAGTTTCTGGCCTTCGGCAAATGGATGCGCGCCCACTCCGCAGCCGAACTGGAGCATGCGGTCGAAGGTCTGCGCGGGCAGGCTCGCAGCTTCGACATGGTGGTGGAAACCAATCGGGACGAAATCCTCGAAGTGCAGGGCCGCGTCTCCGGCGGCAAGGCCTTTGTCCGGTTCATCGCCCTCGACAATCTTCGCGCGGAACTCGCGGAACTGAAGATCGAGCGCGAAAGGCTGGTCTCCTCGATCAACCTCTTCCAATCGCTGCTGGATGCGCTGGAACAGCCGGTCTGGCACCGTGACCGTGATGGCAATCTGGCCTGGGTCAACCACGCCTATGGCGAGGCGGTGGAAGCCTCCAGCGCTTCGCAGGCCGTGCAGGAAAGCCGTGAATTCCTTGGCACGATCGCACGCGAAAAGATCCGCGCCACGGCGACGGTCGATTCCCCCTTCCACGATCGCATCTCGACCGTCGTCAGCGGCAACCGCACCGTCTTCGACGTGGTGGATGTGGTGGGCAAGGCTGGCTCCGCCGGCATGGCGATCGATGTTTCCGAAGCCGAGAGCATCAAGGCGGAACTGCACCGGACGCTGAAGAGTCACGCCGAGACGCTGGATCACCTGGCGACGCCGGTGGCGATCTTCGACCGGGACCAGCGGCTGCAATTCTACAACCAGGCTTTCGTGCGGCTGTGGGATCTCGATCTTGGTTTCCTGGAAAGCCGACCGGACCACAACGAGCTGCTCGACCGGTTGCGCAGCCAGAACAAGCTGCCGGAACAGCTCAACTGGCGCAACTGGAAGGAAAGCGTGCTCTCCGTCTACCGCGCGCTCGACACGCAGACCAACCGCTGGCACCTGCCGAACGGCCAGACGCTGCAGGTGATCGCGACCGCCCATCCGCAGGGCGGGGCCACCTGGGTCTTCGAAAACCTCACCGAACAGGTGGATCTGGAAACGCGCTACAACACGCTGGTGAAGGTGCAGGGTGAGACCATCGACCACCTCACCGAAGGTGTCGCCGTCTTTGGACCGGATGGGCGCATCCGCCTCTCCAACCCCGCCTTCCGGGCGCTTTGGGGCCTGACCGAAGACCAGACGAAGCCCGGCACGCATATCCGGGCCATCGAGGCGGCCTGTGCGCTGGAATATGACAAGCCGGATGGCTGGCGCCTGTTTGGCCAGATGCTGACCAATTTCGACGACGAACGCCCGTCGCTGCAGGGCACGTTCGAGCTGTTCTCCGGCATCGTGTTGGATTACGCTGCCACACCACTGCCGAATGCACAGACGATGCTGACCTTCGTCGACATGACGGACAGCGCGCGCGCCGAGCGGGCGCTGAAGGAAAAGAACGAGGCGCTGCGCAAGGCCGACGAGTTGAAGAACGATTTCGTCCAGCACGTCTCCTACGAACTGCGTTCGCCGCTCACCAACATCATCGGCTTCACCGACCTGTTGAAGACACCTGGCATCGGCTCACTCAACGAGCGGCAGGCCGAATATATCGACCACATCTCCACCTCTTCCTCGGTGTTGCTGACCATCGTCAACGACATCCTGGATCTGGCGACCGTCGATGCCGGCATCATGGAGCTGAACTATTCGGAGATGGACATCGACGATCTGCTCGACGATGTGGCGATGCAGATTGCCGACCGGCTGCATGAAAACACGGTGATGCTGGAAATCGTCGCGCCGAAGGGCATGGGCAGGATCGTGGCTGATCAGCAGCGCCTGAAGCAGATCCTCATCAAGCTGATCACCAATGCGGCGAATTTTTCGCCGGAAGGCTCCACCATCACGCTCAGCAGCTGGCGCACCGGCAATGATTTCTTCTTCTCCGTCGCCGACAAGGGCCCGGGCATTGCCCAGGAGATGCTGGAAACCGTGTTCGATCGCTTCTCGAGCGGCAAGGGCGGCAAGCGCAGCGGTGCGGGCCTTGGCCTGTCGATCGTCGAAAGCTTCGTCAACCTGCACAAGGGCGATGTGAAGATCGACAGCCGGCCGGGTGATGGCACCACCGTCACCTGCCGCATTCCCAGCGCCGTCTCCTTTCGTTCCGTCGCTGCCGAATGATTGCTGACGACCGGATCGTCGTGGAACTCGCAAACGAGGCGGACACGATCCGCTTCGGCGAAGATCTGGCACTCGCGCTGAAGCCGGGAAGCTGCCTTGCTCTTTCCGGTGATCTGGGCGCCGGAAAATCGACACTCGCCCGCGCCTTCCTGCGGGCCATGGCCGATGATTCGGATCTCGAAGTGCCGAGCCCGACCTTTACGCTGGTCCAGAGTTATGAACTCCGCATTCCGGTGGCACATTTCGACCTCTACCGTCTGGCTGATGGCTCCGAACTCGATGAACTGGGTTTCGATGAGGCTCTGTCCGACGGGATATGCCTTGTGGAATGGCCAGAAATGGCCGAGGCGGAGCTGCCGAAGGATCGCATTCGTCTGACACTTTCGCATACCGAGACGGGACGCCGCGCAGAGATTGACGCGCCCCCGGACATGGCAGCAAGGCTTCGCCGTGTGCTGGCCATCCGACAATTTCTGACAGACCACGGTTACGGCACCGCGACCCGCCGGTTCCTGAGCGGCGACGCCTCCTTCCGCGCCTATGAAACGCTGACGATTGCGGACGGCACGCCCCTGATCCTGATGGACTGGCCGAGGCGCCCGGAGGGACCGCCGGTTCTGGACGGGAAAGCCTATCCCAAGGTCGCTCATCTGGCCGAAGACGCCTATCCCTTCGTCGCCATCGCCCGGCATCTGCGGGAGATCGGTCTTCTGGCGCCGGACGTGCTGGCGGTGGATTACGATCAGGGCCTGATGCTGATCGAGGATCTGGGGCAGGATGGCGTGCTGGATGAGGACGGCGCGCCGATTGCCGAACGGTATCTGGCATCCGTCGAATGTCTGGCTCATCTGCACGGCACGGCACCGGTTCGCGATCTTCCAGTCTCGCCGACGCATCGGCATCACGTTCCGGATTTCGATCCGGTGGCGATGAAGATGGAAACCCGGCTCTTGCTCGACTGGTACCTGCCGTGGAAACGCGGCGGGGAGACTGCCAGCGATCTCGAACGCCAATCGTTCAGCGACATATGGGACGACCTGATCCGGATGCTGGCGGATTGCGAGCGGCACCTGCTGCTGCGCGATTACCATTCGCCGAACCTTCTCTGGCAGCCGGAGGCGACCGGCCTCAAACGGGTCGGTCTCATCGATTTCCAGGACGCAATGATCGGACCGACGGCCTATGATGTGGCCTCGCTGGTGCAGGATGCGCGCGTCACCATTCCGCCAGCGCTCCGCGCAACGCTTCTGGAACATTACCTTCGCCAGAGACAGGCGCAAGGCCCCTTCGACGCAGACCGTTTCCGGATGGCCTTTGCCATCATGGCGGCCCAGCGCAACTGCAAGCTGATCGGGCTCTGGGTGCGGCTGAAGGAGCGAGACGGAAAGCCGGGCTACATGCGCCACATGCCGCGCACGCTTGCCTATCTCAATGATGTTCTTTCGCATCCCGTGCTTGCACCCTTGCGCCAATGGATGGCACAAGCAGGCATAGAGTTCAGCGAATCCAGGGCTTGATCTGATGCGTGTCGAGAATGCCATGGTGCTGGCCGCAGGGCTTGGCACCCGTCTTCGTCCCCTCACCGACCGGATGCCGAAACCGCTCGTTCCTGTCGGTGGTCAGCCCATGATCGATTATGTGCTGGACGCGATCGCAGCGGCCGGTATTCGGACCGTGGCGATCAACGTGCATCATCACGCCGACCAGATGGAGGCCTATCTGGCCGGCCGCACGGATCTGGACATCCTGATTTCGGACGAGCGCGCGCAGCTGATGAACAATGGCGGTGGGCTTGCCAAGGGGCTGAAGCTCCTGCCGCCCGGCCTCGTGCTGGTGATGAACGCCGATCTGTTCTGGGTTGGAGAACCGGATGGCGTGCCTTCCAATCTGCAGCGGCTGATGGCTGAGTTCGATCCGTCACGCATGGACATGCTGATGCTCTGCGCGCGCCCGGAGCGCGTCGTCTGCCATGCGGGGAAGATGGATTTCCGCCTGCATCCCGATGGCCGGCTCACCCGCTATCAGGCAGGCGATCCCGATCCCGTGGTCTATTCGGGCGCCTTCGTCATGCACACCGATTTCCTCGCCGATGCGCCGGAGACAGCCTTCAACCTCAACCTCACTTTCGACAAGGCGATTGCAAGGCAGCGGCTGTTTGCCATCGAGCTTGCCGGTCATTGGCTGACGGTCGGTTCTCCTCAGGAACTCGAACAGGCGGAGGCCTTTCTCGCCAGCCGTTCCGTTCCGGCCTGATGCCATGGCGGATCATCGGGAGAAACGCATTCTGACCATTCCTGCCGCCGTGCCATTCCTGCGCACGGTGGCTGCCGGTCTCTGCGACGGGCGCGTGCTGCCTTCCTTCCGCTACGATGCCGACGATCCGCTGTCCCTCTCCAAGGTGACGATCTATGTGCCGACCCGGCGTGCGGCGCGTGTGCTGCGCTCGGAATTCGTCGAGCTGCTCGGCGGTCGTTCGGCGATCCTGCCGATCGTCCGGCCGCTGGGCGAGACCGATGACGACGAGGGTTTCTTTGATCTCGTGGCGCCCGAAGAGATAGATCTCGCGGTTCCGATCAGCGGCACCGCGCGTCTGCTGGAGCTCGGCCGGCTGATCCTGGCCTGGCGCAACACCCTGCCCCGCGCCATCATGGACGTGCACCAAGACTCGCCGCTGGTGGCACCGGCAAGCCCGGCGGATGCCATCTGGCTAGCGCGGTCACTCGCTGAGTTGATCGATGCGATCGAGACCGAAGAGCGGGACTGGTCGGATCTCGAACGGCTGCAGACGGCCGAACATTCGCTCTGGTGGCAGCTGACGGCGGAATTTCTGAAGATCGCCAGTGCCTTTTGGCCGGCGCGGCTGGAAGAGCTGCGCCGGTCTTCGCCGGCAAAACACCAGGCGGCGCGGATCAATGCCGAAGCGCGGCGGATCACTGAACGCAGCCACGACGGGCCGGTCATCGTCGCCGGGTCCACCGGCTCGGTTCCGGCCGCCGCGCATCTCATCGCCGCCATCGCGGCTCTTCCCAACGGTGCGGTCATTCTGCCGGGTCTCGATCTTTCCATGCCGGACGAGCAATGGGTGATGCTGGGCAAGGGCGCGGACGGCTTAAAACCCGATCCGACCAGCCGCAGCCACCCGCAATACGGTCTCTACCGTCTGCTGCAGCGGCTTCAGGTGTCGCGCGACGAGGTTTCCATCCTGGGCGATGCGCCGGGGGATCTGAAGTGCCGGGCGGACCTGCTCTCCCAGGCCTTGGCACCGGCAGACGCCACCGATCGCTGGAACGCCTGGCGGCAATCGACATCGGCCGGCACCGTCGCCGCTGCCTTTGCCGATGTGGCGCTGATCGAGGCCGCCAACGAGCGCGAGGAGGCGACCGCCATCGCGATTGCGCTCCGGCTGGCGCTGGAGGAACCGGGTGCCGACGGACCATCCCAAGCGGCGCTCATCACGCCTGACCGGGCTTTGGCCCACCGCGTGACGGCGGAACTTGCCCGTTTCGGAATCACCGCCGACGATACCGCCGGCACGCCTCTTTCCGCCACGCCGCAGGGCACGCTGCTGACCCTCGTGCTGGAATCGATCCTGCGGCCCGGCGATCCCGTCGCGATCACCGCGCTCCTGAAACATCCGCTCGCCTGTTTCGGCATGGCAAGCGGGGATTGCCGCCCGGCCCGCGAAGCACTGGAGCTTCTGGGCTTGCGCGGCGGCACCGGCGAACCGGATATTGCCTCGCTTCTTCCCCTCCTCCAGCAGCGCCTGAAGGAGCAGGACGAGGACCGCCACACCCCGCAATGGCGTCTCTCGCTGCCGGAGGACGCACGCGACCGGGCATTGGCTCTGGCGGAAAAAATCCAGGCGGCGGTCGAACCGCTGGCGGAAGTCCTGATCACCCGGATGCCCGATGGCCGGCGGATCTCCGCCAAGCTGCCCTTGTCCGACTGGGCCACCCGGACTGGCCGCGTGCTCGAAGCGATAGCTGCCAATGCCGAACAAGATCTCCGCCCCCTCTGGACGGGAGAGGCGGGCGAACGCCTCGCCGCCGTGCTGTCCGAAATCATCGAGACCGACGGACAGATTGAGGCGGATGGGCCGCAGTGGATCGACATCATGGCCGCGCTTCTCGCCAGCGAAGCGGTGAAACCCCGGCAGCTCAGCCATCCGCGCGTTTTCATCTTCGGTACGCTGGAATCGCGCCTGCAGCGGGTGGACACGATGATCCTCGGCGGGCTGAACGAGGGTTCCTGGCCGGGCCAGTCGGTCAACAATCCCTTCCTGTCGCGCAGCATGAAGACCGACATCGGGCTGGAACCGCCGGAACGCAAGATCGGCCAGCTGGCGCACGACTTCGAGATGGCAAACGGCACGCGTCGGCTGGTCTACTCCCGCTCGCTGCGCAAAGGTGGTGCCCCGACAGTGGCCTCCCGCTGGCTGCAGCGCCTGCTGGCGCTTGGCGGTGAGCAGCTGGGTCGCGACCTGCGAGCCCGCGGCACCGCCTATCGTCAATGGGCCCAGCAACTGGATGACAGTGAGCTGAGCGACAAGCAGACGCTGACGAAACGCCCGGCGCCGACACCGCCCGCCGATCTGCAGCCGGCGAAATATTCCTTCAGCGAAGTGGGCCGGCTGCGCCGCGACCCCTATTCGATTTATGCCCGCCGTATCCTGAAACTCGATCCGCTGGAGCCGTTCAACGAGGATCCCGGTGCTGCCGAACGCGGCACGCTCTACCACCGGATCATCGAGCGCTACACGCGGGTGGCCCCGGTGCCCGGCACGCCGCATGCCGAAGAGGTGATGCGCCGGGTGACTAATGAAGAGTTCGACCGGGAAAACCTGCCGCCGCATATCGACCAGGTCTGGCGTCCGCGCTTTCGCGAGGTGGCCCGCGCCTTCCTGCGCTGGGAGGCCGATCGTGCGCCGGATATCCGCAAGACCTATACGGAGCTTCCGGCGGGCTTCGAGCTTACGGAGGCAGGTATCCGGCTCACCGGTATCGCCGATCGGATCGACCTCAAAGGGTCCGGCGATGCCGACATCATAGACTACAAAACGGGGCTGAACCCCTCGCCCGCCCAGGCCCGCGCGCTGCTCGACCCGCAACTGGCGCTGGAGGCGGCCGCCCTGCAAGCCGGTGCCTTCAAGGCACTCGGCGCCCAGCGGCCGGACAATCTCCTCTATGTCCGACTGCGCCCCGGCGAACGTTTCACGTGCGACAAAGTCAACAACGAGGGCGCCCGCGCAACGGCGACGACCCAGCCAAAATCGGCGATCGAACTGGCCGAGGATTCGATCACGCAACTGACCACGCTCGTCAAACGTCTGCGCGACAACAGCGTTGGGTTTGCTTCCCGCGTCATTCCGGTGATGCAGAGCGATTTCGGCGGCGAGTATGATCATCTCGCCCGGGTTGCCGAATGGTCGACGGCCGATGCGGAAGACGGTGATGCCGATGACTGAGATGAGCCTCGAAACGCTTGGCAACGATCCGCACGAATGGCTGAACTGGACGGCGCAGCAGCAGGCGCTCGCCTCCGATCCGGAAAGCTCCGCCTGGGTGTCCGCCAATGCCGGATCAGGCAAGACCCATGTGCTGACACAGCGGGTGATCCGGCTGCTGCTGGCCGGCTGCCGTCCGTCCGCGATCCTCTGCCTTACCTATACAAAGGCCGCGGCCTCCGAAATGTCGAACCGCGTGTTTCAGCGGCTTGCCGAATGGGCAGTGCTGCCAGATGAGGAGCTGGCGCAACGGATTGCCGCCATCGAAGGTCATGAGCCGGATTCCCTCAAGCTGGCCGATGCGCGACGTCTGTTTGCCAGGGCACTGGAAACGCCGGGCGGGCTGAAGATCCAGACGATCCACGCCTTCTGTGAGGCTTTACTGCATCAGTTTCCGCTGGAAGCCAATGTGGCGGGGCATTTCTCCGTACTGGACGATGTCTCGGCCTCCACCCTTCTGGCGGAAGCGCGGCGGTCGCTGCTCACCGCTACCGCGATCGAAGAAGACAGCGGACTGGCGGACGCCTTTGCCCATGTGCTGGATCTCGGCGACGAATCCGGTCTGGAAACGCTCTTGTCCGATATCGTCGCCAACCGCACGGCCATCCGCCGGTTCTTGGGCGCGGCCGATGCGCGCGGCGGCATGGAGAAAGTTCTGACCGAGGCCTTCGGGCTGCAGCCGGGCGAGACGGAGGCTGCCGTGCTTGCGGCCTACTGGCCGCTGAAGGGCCTGAACGGGCCCCGGCTGACCACCTATCTGGAGGTGGCCGATGCCAAGGGCGGCGCCAAGGCGGCCGAGGTGGCTTTTACCCTGCGGCAGGTGGTCGAGGAAAGAGACGGGGCGATCCGCGCCCGCCTGCTCGACCAGATTTTTATGACGCAGGCCGGAAAGCCGAAGGCCGATACATCACTGATCACCAAGGCCATGCTGACCGCCGCGCCGGAGCTGGGCGATGCTGTCACCGAGGCGCGTGACCATGTGGCCGCCCTTCGCGACCGGTTGAAGCTGGTGCGCATGCTGGCGGCGACGCGCGCGGCGCTGACGCTCGCCGAACGGCTGAACGAGGATTACGAGGAGCTGAAACGGCGCCGCAGCCTGCTCGACTTTGAAGACCTGATCAACCACACCGCCGAACTCCTGACCCGCGACGGCGTGGGCGCCTGGGTGCACTACAAGCTCGACCAGGGCATCGACCACATCCTGGTGGACGAGGCGCAGGATACCAGCCCCATTCAGTGGAGTGTCATCCAATCGCTGGCGGAAGATTTCTTTGCCGGGCGCAGCGCCCGCGAAACCCGACGAACGATCTTCGCCGTTGGTGACGAAAAACAATCAATCTATTCCTTCCAGGGTGCGCGACCGGAGCGCTTTGCCGAAGAACGTGAGTTGACGAGCAAGCGTGTCGCGCGCAGCGGACAGAATTTTCATCCCGTGCGCCTGCCGCTGTCCTTCCGATCGACAGCGGATGTGCTGAGCGCGGTCGACCAAGTGTTTTCCCTGCCGGAGAATGCCAGCGGCCTCAGCGCCACCGGCGATCCCGTCATCCACCGTTCCAATCGCCTCGGCCATGCCGGCGCCGTCGATCTTTGGGAAACGGTCGTGCCGGATGTGGGAGAGATGGAGGAGGACTGGACGGCCCCCTTCGATGCGACGCCGGACAAGGCGCCGTCGGCTGTCCTTGCCGGGCGCATTGCCCATCACGTCGGCGACCTGGTGGGGCACCAGACGATCATCGAGAAGGGCAAGGAGCGGCTGATCCGCCCCGGCGACATTCTGGTTCTGGTGCGCAAGCGTGATGCCTTTGTCAATGCGCTGACCCGCGCGCTGAAACGGCGCGGAGAGATTCCCGTCGCCGGTGCCGACCGGCTTCGTCTGGCAAGCCATATCGCGGTGCAGGATCTGATGGCGCTTGGCCGCTTCCTGCTGCAGCCGCATGACGATCTGTCGCTTGCCGCCTCTCTGAAAAGCCCGCTCTTCAATCTGACGGAGGACGATCTCTTCCGCCTCGCGGCACTTCGGCCGGAGAAGACCAGCGCATGGGCGCATCTGTGCGCTCTCGCGGACCAGGGGGATACGGCTTTTGCGCGGGTCCGGGAGGACTTGCTTCGCCTGAAGACTATGGCCGAAGGCTGCGGCGTGCATGATTTCTTCGCCCGGGTCCTCGGTGCCGAAGGCGGGCGCAAACGGTTCCTGGCCCGGCTTGGCAGCGAGGCGGGCGATATTCTCGACGAGTTCCTCAGCCTGGCGCTCGAACACGAGGACAAGGCGCTGCCCGGCCTGCAGAGCTTCATTTCGACGCTTGAGCTGGAATCGCCGGAGATCAAACGCGAACAGGATAGCGGCCGCGACGAGGTGCGCATCATGACCGTGCATGCCTCCAAGGGTCTGGAGGCGCCCGTGGTGTTCCTGGTCGATTCCGGCTCAAAAGCCTTCATCTCCAGCCACGTCCCGAAATTCCGGTTCCTGAAGATCGGCGAAACGGACATTCCCGCCTGGGTGCCGGGGAAAACGCTGTCGAATGCCCTGACGGCGGCAGATGATGATCGCCTGAAGCAATCGGCGGAAGAGGAATATCGCCGCCTGCTCTATGTCGGCATGACGCGCGCCGCCGACCGGCTGGTCGTCTGCGGCTATCGGGGCAAGCGCGACAATGACGACAGCTGGCAGGCGATGATCGCCCGGGCGCTGTCGGCTGATCCGGAGCATTGCCAGCCGGCGGAATTTTCCGGGCCGGACGGAACATGGAGCGGCCATCGCTGGCGCATCGGAACCCAGGAACTGCGACCGCTGGAACGGCATGTCGAGGACGAACGCCACGAGCTACGGGAAAGCCTTCCCGCTGCCCTGTTCCAGCCCCTGCCGCCTGCCCCGCCGCTTCCGCGGCCTTTGAGCCCTTCCGGTGCCGGGATCATCATCGAGGACGAGGATGGCGAGGCGGCCTTCGTCTCGCCGCTCTTCGGGGAAAAGGAGGCATCGTCCGGGCTGGCGCTGCAGAAGGGCCGGCTGACGCACCGCATGCTGCAGATGCTGCCGGGCCTTGCCGCAGACGAGCAGGAGGCGGCCGCGCGTCGCTATCTCGACCGCACCGCATCCTTCTGGCCCGCTGGCGAACGCGAG
The DNA here is from genome assembly GCF_011046245.1 of Allorhizobium pseudoryzae. Taxonomy (NCBI): domain Bacteria; kingdom Pseudomonadati; phylum Pseudomonadota; class Alphaproteobacteria; order Hyphomicrobiales; family Rhizobiaceae; genus Affinirhizobium; species Affinirhizobium pseudoryzae. The sequence continues at coordinate 1,646,951 of NZ_CP049241.1, read as the reverse complement.
GCGCTCCTGTCGGCGGTCATGGGCGTGTTGCGCCACCCGCAGCTTTCGCAATTGTTTTCTGCCCATGCCCAGGCGGAAGTGTCCATCATGGGGCGCCTCTCGCTGAAGGGCAGAGACTATGCGGTCTCGGGGCGTGTGGACCGGCTGGTGGTCACCGAAGACGGTCGCGTGGTGATCCTGGATTACAAGACCAACCGCTTTCCGCCCCGCGGGCTTTCCGACATTCCGTTTGCCCACCGGGCGCAGATGGCGATCTATGCAAAGATCCTGCAGCCGCTTTATCCGGCGCTCCGGATTGCCTGCACGCTGGTCTACAGCGAGACCGCCAGCGTGATGGAACTGCCGGACGGCCTGCTGGCGGCCACGCTTGAAGAACTCCTGACAAAGTGAGATAGGCAGGCATTGAATTTGACGCGTCCACGCATCACATTGTTGCCAACACCCGTATCGAAGGAGAGCCCCATGGCTACCGTGAAAGTCGACAACTCCAATTTCCAGGCCGAAGTTCTGGACGCTTCCGAACCCGTGATCGTGGATTTCTGGGCCGAATGGTGCGGCCCGTGCAAGATGATCGCGCCGAGCCTCGAAGAAATCTCCTCGGAACTGGCCGGCAAGGTGAAGATCGCCAAGCTGAACATTGACGAGAACCCGGAACTCGCCGCCAAGTTCGGCGTCCGCTCGATCCCGACGCTTGCCATGTTCAAGGGCGGCGAAGTGGCCGATATCAAGGTGGGTGCTGCTCCGAAGACAGCCCTTTCCAGCTGGATTTCCAGCGCGGCCTGAGCCTTCCGGCACACCAGACAGACAAAAGCCCGGTTTTCGCCGGGCTTTTTTCGTTCGTCGGTTTGGCTCTCGGGTTATTTCGGCGGCGTGCCGTTATCGGCCAGCACATTGCCGGCGAGGTAGAGCGAGCCGCCGATCAGGATCCGCGGCGGCACATCGCCATCCAGCTGCCGGGCCGAGATCTCCTTCAGCGCATCGGCGACCGTCGAATGCGGTTCGGCGACAAGGCCGGCATCATAGGCGGCATTGGCCAGCACCACCGGATCCAGCCCCGCATCGCTGCCGCGGATCGGAACACAGAAGACACATTCGGCAATATCGGTGAAGGCGCGGAAATAGCCGATCGGATCTTTCGTGTTCAGCATGCCCGTGACGAGATAAAGCGGCCGCGGCTGCTTCTCCTCGAAGGCCGCCATGGCCTCGGCAATCACCTCTCCGGCGCCTGGATTGTGGCCGCCATCGACCCAGATTTCCGACCCCTTTGGCGCGAGCGGGATGAGGGTGCCCTCGGTCAGCCGCTGCAGGCGTCCCGGCCACTCGACGCCAGTCATCGCCTGTTCCATCATGGCCTCGGTGACCGCAAAGCCTGCGGCCCGCACCGCCCGAATGGCAGCTGCCGCATTTGCGAGCTGATGGCGCCCGGGGAGCCGCGGCAAAGGCAGATCGGCCAGACCGAACTCGTCCTGATAGATCAGGCGGCCGAATTCTTCATGGGCGGAGAAATCCTGTCCGTAGACGGACAGGGGACAGCCCAGGCGCTCGGCCGTCGCAACCAGCACCTCTTCGGCGGCTTCGAATTCCTGATGGCCGATGACGACCGGATGCCCCTTCTTCATGATGCCGGCCTTTTCAGCGGCAATCAGTTCCACCCGGTCACCGAGATAGGCCTGGTGATCGAAGGAGATCGGCATGATGACGGAGACCGCTGGCCGATCCACGACATTGGTACAGTCAAGCCGCCCGCCCATGCCAACCTCGATGATCACGGCATCGGCGGGAATTTCGGAAAACAGGAGGAAGCCGGCCGCCGTCAGGATCTCGAAGACGGTAATCGGCTGGCCGGCATTGGCTTCCGCCACTCGACGCAGCGCATCCGCCAGCAGAGCATCATCCACCAGCGCACCCGGTCCGCCACGCTTCCCAATGCGATACCGCTCATGCCAGTTGACGAGGTGCGGCGAGGTGTGGACATGCACGGCATGGCCGCCCGCTTCCAGAAGCGCTCGGCTGAAGGCCGAGACTGATCCCTTGCCATTGGTGCCGGCCACATGGATCATCGGCGGCAGCCGATCCTGCGGGTTGCCCAGCACCTCCAGCAGACGGCGCATACGCCCAAGGGTCATGTCATACCCCTTGGGATGCAGCTTCATCAGCTCGTTGATTACCTGCTCTGCCTCGCTTTGGGCAATCTCATTCATCAAAGTCCCCGAGGCTCCCGTGCTAGAGCATGATGCCGAAAAGTGTATGCGGTTTTCGGTCGACATCATGCTCTACTTCTTGATTCTAGAGCGGATTAAGTTTCAGGTCGAAACGACCTGAGATCATCCGGCTCCAGGCTCAGGCCGTCAACGCCAGCGGCTGATCCGCGGTGGCGGGCTGTTTCATCATGATCTTCAGAAGCGTCGCCAGGGTCTCGGCAATCTCATGGCGCTTCACCACCATATCGACCATGCCGTGCTCCAGCAGGTATTCCGACGTCTGGAAGCCTTCCGGCAGCTTTTCGCGCAACGTCTGTTCGATCACGCGCTTGCCGGCAAAACCGATTTCCGCGCCGGGTTCGGCAATGTGAACGTCACCCAGCATGGCATAAGACGCTGTCACACCACCGGTCGTCGGATTGGTGAGCACCACGATATAAGGAAGACCGGCTTCCTTCAGCATGTCGATCGCCACCGTCGTGCGCGGCAGCTGCATGAGGGAGAGAATGCCTTCCTGCATGCGGGCACCACCGGAGGCCGGGAAGATGACCAGCGGGCAGCGTTCAGCCAGCGCGCGTTCGGCAGCCTTGACGATCGCCTCGCCGGCCGCCATGCCGAGCGAGCCGCCGATGAAGTTGAACTCGTGCACCACCGCCACGAGCTTGACGCCCTTCACCTGGCCGAGACCGGCAAGGATCGTATCCTCCTGCTCGGTCTTCGTGCGGCTATCCTTCAGGCGGTCGGCGTATTTCTTCGAATCGCGGAACTTCAGCGGATCCTGCGCCACCTTCGGCTGCGGCAGGTTCTCGTAGACTCCGCCGTCAAAGAGATCCGTCAGACGCGCCTTGGCCGGCATCTTCATGTGGAAGCCGGAAGCGGGAATGACCCACTTGTTCTCTTCCAGATCCTTGTGGAAGACCATTTCGCCCGTTTCCGGGCACTTGATCCAAAGATTCTCCGGCACTTCCCGGCGACCGAGCATCGAGTTGATCTTCGGGCGCACATAGTTGGTGATCCAGTTCACGGACGTAACTCCTGATTGACCATCGTCAATGTGGTGACTTTATTCGGCAGCAACAAGGCGGGCCGAACGGACGCCGGTCGCAAGACCGCTGACCAGCGTCGTGACTGCAGAAATGGTATGATCGGTGGCCTTTCCGTCAGCGGTCAGGCTACCGGCAACCTGCGCGACGATCGCGGACCCGACGACAACGCCATCGGCGGCGGCACCGATCGCACGGGCATGATCAGCCGTCTTCACACCGAAACCGACGCAGATCGGCAGGTCGGTATGCGCCTTGATGCGCTGCACGGCGGCACCGACGAGCGACGGATCGGGCAGAGCCGAGCCGGTGATGCCGTTCATCGAGACGTAATAGACGAAACCGGAGGTGTTGCGCAGCACGGTCGGCAGGCGCTTCTCGTCGGTCGTCGGCGTCGCGAGACGGATGAAGTTGACGCCCTTGGCCAGCGCCGGGATGCACAGCTCGTCATCCATCTCCGGCGGCAGGTCCACGACGATCAGGCCATCGATGCCGGCTTCGAGCGCGGTGTCCAGAAAGGTCTCGACGCCCATGTTGTAGATCGGGTTGTAATACCCCATCAGCACGATCGGCGTGTCCTGGTCGTCCTTGCGGAACTCGCGGGCGAGATCGAGCGTCTTTGCCAGCGTCTGACCATGGGCGAGCGCCCGCTGGCCGGCCAGCTGGATCGCCGGGCCATCGGCCATCGGATCGGAAAAGGGCATGCCGAGCTCGATCACATCGGCGCCGGCGGCGGGAAGCGCCTTCATGATGCCGAGCGAGGTCTGAAAATCCGGGTCGCCACCCATCATGTAGGTGATCAGCGCCGGGCGGCCTTCCGCCTTCAGATCGGCAAAACGTTTGTCCATACGTGCAGTCATGATCAGAGGCCCATTCCCAGAATCTTGCCAACGGTGAAAATGTCCTTGTCGCCGCGGCCACAGAGGTTCATCAGGATGATCTGGTCCTTATCCATCGTCGGTGCGCGCTTGACGACTTCGGCCAGCGCATGGCTGGGCTCGAGCGCCGGAATAATGCCTTCCGTGCGGGTCAGCAGCTGGAAGGCGGCCAGCGCCTCGTCATCCTTGATCGGCACGTATTCGACGCGACCGCTGTCCTTCAACCAGGAATGCTCCGGCCCGATGCCCGGATAATCGAGGCCGGCCGAGATCGAATGGCCTTCCTTGATCTGGCCATCGCCATCCTGCAGCAGATAGGTGCGGTTGCCATGCAGAACACCCGGACGACCTGCCGTCAGCGAGGCACAGTGTTCTTCGCCGTCCAGGCCCTTGCCACCGGCTTCGACACCAACGATACGCACGCTCTCGTCATCCAGGAAGGGATGAAAGAGGCCGATTGCGTTCGATCCACCACCGACGGCGGCCACCAGCATGTCCGGCAAACGGCCCTCGGCCGCCATCATCTGCTCGCGGGCTTCCTTGCCGATCACCGACTGGAATTCGCGGACCATTTCCGGATAGGGATGCGGACCGGCTGCGGTGCCGATGATGTAATAGGTGTCATCGACATTGGTGACCCAGTCGCGCAGCGCCTCGTTCATGGCATCCTTCAGCGTGCCATGGCCGGAAGTGACGGGCTTCACCTCGGCACCGAGAAGCTTCATGCGGAAAACGTTCGGCGCCTGGCGCTCCACGTCGGTCGCGCCCATGTAGACGACGCAGGGGAAACCGAAACGGGCGGCAACGGTGGCAGAGGCCACGCCATGCTGTCCGGCACCGGTTTCGGCGATGATGCGCTTCTTGCCCATGCGCTTGGCAAGCAGGATCTGGCCGATGCAGTTGTTGATCTTGTGGCTGCCCGTATGGTTCAGCTCGTCGCGCTTGAAATAGATCTTCGCGCCGCCGAGTTCGGCCGTCAGGCGTTCGGCGAAATAGAGCGGGCTCGGGCGGCCGATATAATGCGTGCCGAGATGGGCAAGCTCCGCCTGGAACTCCGCATCGGTCTTGGCCTTGTTCCACTCCGCCTCGAGATCCAGGATCAGCGGCATCAGGGTCTCGGCGACGAAGCGGCCGCCATAGATCCCGAAACGACCGTCTTCGTCGGGACCGGCCCGGAAGGAATTTGGTTTGAGCGGCTGGTTCACGACTTCACTCCCTTAGAAACGCTGGAACGCCATTGGTCGATCACATCAAAAAAGGCGTTGATCTTTGCGAGGTCCTTGACCCCAGGTGCACTTTCCACGCCGGACGACAGATCCAGACCACGCGCCTTAGTGACGGACATCGCTTCCAGAACGTTGTCCTTGTTCAGGCCACCGGAAAGCATGTAATCCACATTTTCGTCAAGCGCGGACAGGATGGTCCAGTCAAAGGAAACGCCGTTACCGCCAGGAAGATCCGAATGTTCCGGCGCCTTGGCGTCCAGCAGGTACCGATCCGCCAGTCCCTCATAGGCTTCCAGCTTGCGCAGGTCTTCCTTCACGCGCACGGAAAAGGCCTTCATCACCGGCAGGCCGAAGACCGCCTTGATGTTCAACACCCGTTCCGGCGTTTCCGTCCCGTGCAGTTGCAGGATATCCGGCTTCAGGAAGGCGATGATCTCTTCCAGTTCCTCGTTATCCGCATTCACGGTGACGGCGACGATCTTCGCACGTCCCCTCACCCGGTCCGCCAGCGCACCTGCCGTCAGCGGATCGATATGCCGCGGGCTCTTTTCGAAGAAGATGAAGCCGACATGGCTTGCGCCCCGTTCCACCGCCAGGTCGATCGCTTCCGGCGTCTTGAGGCCGCAGATTTTGATGTCTGGTATCATGGAAGGCGAAGTTGCACGAATCGCGCGCCAAGTCGAGGGTCTTTGATGCCGGGTGCCGGCGACAGCGCCTTAGCTGAAGTCGATCGCATGCAGTTGCGAGCCGTGGGTCTTCAGCCAGTGGCGGGCTCTGTCCATGTCCGGGCACAGGTCGGCACAAAGCGCCCAGAACTTCGGACCGTGGTTCATCTCCTTCAGATGTGCCACTTCATGCGCCGCGAGATAATCGATGACGAAGGGCGGCGCCATGACGATGCGCCAGGAAAAGCTCAAATTGCCATCCCAGGAGCAGGACCCCCAGCGGCTGCGGGTATCCTTCATGCTGACAGACTTGACAGGTTTGCCGATGCGCCCGGCATAAATAGCGGACAGCCGCTCCAGATCGTAGCGCGCCTCCTTTTTCAGGAAGGCTTCCAGGCGTCGTCCGAGATGATCCTCCAGACCGCTGACCCGGATGATCGGTTGTCCATCCTCCTCGCTGACTTCCGTCAGTCCTCGCAAGGTGCCGGTATGGACAATCCGGTGCGGCACACCGCGCAGTGCCATCATGCCGCCGGGGCGAAGCGTGTTTTCATCCGAAAACTTGGAAAGCTTCGTGCGCAGCCAGCCATCATGGCGGGTGAGGAAGGCATCCACTTCGCGGGAACGCAGACCGGTCGGCACCGTGAGGCGCAACGCGCGGCCGCCCGGTTCGATGCGCAGCGTGATGCGGGTCGCCTTGGCATGTTCCCGGATCGTCAGCGGCAGCACCTTGTCACCCACGGAGAGAACACGCTCTTCCTTCTTGAGCGGTTTCGGCTTGCGTTTGGGCTTGGCGAGCAGGGAGAACATGGGCTTCTTCTATCCGATTCGGCGATGCGGAGAGCAAGAAAAAACCGGCACCCAAAGGTGCCGGCGGACTGTTTCGTGCGTCTCTTGCCCGTCAGACGGCGGGATAGGACGTGTCTGGACCGCGGTTGCCACGCTCGCGCATGAAGCGGTCGAACTCTTCCTGATCCTTCGCGCGGCGAAGCTCGCGAAGATAGGTGTCGAATTCCTCGCGCATCTCGTCGAGCTTGCGGCGCTGTTCTTCGATGCGGTCGAGCTCGGCCTTTCGCCAATCGTCGAAGGCCCCGTTGCCGGTCGAGAAACCGGGACGGCTGGAGCGGCGATAGCTGCGGCAGCTGTTAAAGAAGCCGTCGGCGCGTTCATTGGCGCTGCGCTTGAAATCGCGCAGGCGGTCGCCGTAGAGAATATAGGCAAGCATGGCGAGGCCAAGGGGCCAGAACACCACGAAGCCCAGGACCATCAGGGCGATCGTTGCCGGAGTCCAATCCGGCCGGATCCATGCAGACTGGTTCATCGGTCGCGTTACCTCGTTTGTGGGCGGGAGGCCCGAATGCTTCCCGCTCACAATCGATGTGGTAGCCCCGCAATGCGCCTTCAAGAAAGCCTTCTCTCAAATCGGCGAAGGCTCTGAATACATTCAAGGAAAACGTAATATAGCCTGGTTTTCAGGCGCTCTTGCCGCCCTTGATCACCCGCGGCACCACCGTTTTGCGAACACCCTTGGTCTGTTCGGCGGCAAACTTCAGGATCCGCGGCGCAATTTCCCGGCGGAAGCGCGAGCCGTTGAACACCCCGTAGTGGCCGACATCCGGCTGAACATAATGCAGGCGCATGTCGTCTGGAATGTTGGTGCAGATCGTCTGCGCCGCCTTGGTCTGGCCGACGCCGGAAATATCGTCATTCTCGCCTTCGATGGTGAGAAGCGCCACCTTGCGGATCTTCGTCGTATCGACGCGGCTGCCGCGATGCATCATCTCGCCCTTCGGCAGGGAATGCTTGATGAAGACGGTATCGACCGTCTGCAGATAAAACTCCGCCGTCAGATCCATGACCGCCAGATATTCGTCATAGAAGTCGCGATGTTTCTCGGCGGACTCGCCGTCGTTCTTCACGAGATGCTGGAAGAAGTCCTTCTGGGCGTTGAGGTGCCGGTCGAGGTTCATCGACATGAAGCCGGAGAGCTGCAGGAAGCCCGGGTAGACGGGACGCATGAAACCAGCATGCGGCCACGGCACCGTCATGATGACATTGTCCTTGAACCACTTCAGCGGACGGTCCTGGGCTAGCTGGTTCACCGCCGTCGGGTTGATGCGCGTATCGATCGGCCCGCCCATCAGCGTCATGGACGCAGGTGCCAGCGGATCATCGGCGCCTTCCATGACCGCCGCAGCGGCCAGAACCGGAACCGACGGCTGGCAGACGGCCACCACATGCGTGTTCGGACCGAGGTGATGGATCATGTCGATGACGTAGTCGATATAATCATCGAGATCGAACAGACCTTCGGTCACCGGGACCGTGCGGGCGTCCTGCCAATCGGTGATGTAGACATCCGCACCCTGGATCAGCGCCTCGACCGTGCCGCGCAACAGCGTCGCATAATGGCCGGACATGGGCGCCACGATCAGGATCTTCGGACCGAGATCGGTGCCCTTCGGCAGATCACGCTCAAAACGGAGAAGATCGCAGAAGGGTCTCGACCAGACCACCTTCTCGGTCACCTTGACGCTCTGGCCGCTGACGGTGGTCGTCGGCAGTCCGAATTCCGGTTTGCCATAACGCCGCGTGGCGCGTTCAAACACTTCCAGCCCCGCCGCCATCGTGCGTCCGAACGTCGTCTCTGCAAGGGGGTTTAGAGGATTGGTATAGAAAAATCGAAGAGCTTCCGTCGCCGCGCGATACGGAGCCATGGCCGCGTGGTTCAACTCATAGAGCTGGTAGAACATGCAAGGCCACCTTTCGTGTTGGTTTTCTTTCGGGTGTTTCTTTCCGGACCCGCCGACCGGACCTGCCTGAGTGTCTAGCATCAAGGGGTAAACTAACAGGTTACAAGTGCAGTGCAACATTGACTGACAGAACTGCACTTATCGCCATTGTGCGACAGGTGGCTGGAACAAGACTTGCGGCGCGCAATTGTTCCGCGCACGAAAACGGGTTTCGTCTGCGGCCTATCATTGAAGTTTAAAGAGAAATTGGAGGGTTGGCTGCGCTTGGTCGAATTGTGACTGACGCCGGCTCTGATGTTTCACGTGAATCAATCCACAGAAAAGATTCACGTGAAACAAATCTTGATTAGATGTCGAGGTTGGCAACGCTCAGCGCGTTGTCCTGGATGAACTCGCGACGGGGTTCGACTTCGTCCCCCATCAGGCGGGCAAACAGCCCGTCGGCATCGGTCGCATCATTGACGCGGACCTGCAGCAGGGAGCGGACGTTCGGGTCGAGCGTGGTTTCCCAAAGCTGCTCGGCATTCATCTCGCCAAGACCTTTGTACCGCTGCATGGAAAGACCCTTGCGGCCGGCGGCGAAGACGGCGTCCAGAAGCGCCCGCGGTCCGGAAATCTCGATCTGTCCTTCCTTGCGCGTCAGCTTCGGCGGGATCGCATAGATCTCGCGCAGGCGGGCCGTCATCTGGTCAATGTAGCGCGCATCGGCCGAACCGATCAGCGCGACGTCGAGCACCGCCACTTCCTTGACGCCACGAACCATCCGCTCAAAACGCAGGCCGCCTTCGGTCGTCACATGGCCGCTCCAGCCGCGCTCGGTCTCCTCGGCAATCAGGTCGAGACGCTGGGCCACTTCGTTTGCCGTCTCCTGGGCCCGTTCCGGATTGTCGGTCAGTTCCGGGTTGAGCGCGCCGGCAATAGCAGCCTGTTCCACGATGGCGCGGCTGTAGCGGGAGTGCAATCCGTCGAGCAGGGTGCGCAGGCGAAGCGCATCGCCGATGACTTCGCGCAGATCTGCCCCCGCACGCACTTCGCCGGACCCCAGCGTCAGCGTTGCTTCGTCCAGGCCCTGGCCGATCAGGTAATCTTCCAGCGCCTTTTCATCCTTCAGGTACTGAACGGACTTGCCGCGCGTGACTTTATAGAGCGGCGGCTGGGCGATGTAGAGATGGCCGCGTTCGATCAGTTCCGGCATCTGGCGGAAGAAGAAGGTGAGCAACAGGGTTCGGATATGCGCGCCGTCCACGTCAGCATCGGTCATGATGATGATCTTGTGGTAACGCAGCTTGTCGGCGTTGAACTCGTCCTTGCCGATCGATGTGCCGAGCGCGGTAATCAGCGTGCCGATTTCCTGGCTGGACAACATCTTGTCGAAACGCGCGCGTTCCACATTGAGGATCTTGCCGCGCAGCGGCAGGATCGCCTGGCTTTCGCGCGACCGGCCCTGCTTGGCCGACCCACCGGCGGAATCGCCCTCGACGAGGAAGAGTTCGGACTTGGACGGATCGCGTTCGGAACAGTCGGCGAGCTTGCCCGGCAGTGATGCGATATCGAGTGCACCCTTGCGGCGGGTCAGTTCACGCGCCTTGCGGGCCGCCTCGCGAGCAATGGCGGCTTCCACCACCTTGCCGACAAGAATCTTGGCTTCCGACGGATGTTCCTCAAACCAGGTGCTGAGCGCCTCGTTGACAAGGTTTTCCACCACCGGGCGGACTTCGGAGGAAACCAGCTTGTCCTTCGTCTGCGACGAGAATTTCGGATCCGGCACCTTGACGGAGAGAACGGCGGTCAGGCCTTCACGGCAGTCTTCGCCCTGCAGCGAAACCTTTTCCTTCTTGAGGATACCGGAGGTATCGGCATAGGATGTGACTTGGCGGGTCAGCGCCGCGCGGAAACCGGCCATATGCGTGCCGCCGTCGCGCTGGGGAATGTTGTTGGTGAAGCAGAGCACGTTCTCGTGGTAGCTGTCGTTCCACCACAAAGCCACTTCGACGGTGATGCCGTCCTTTTCGCCGCGGATTGCCACCGGCTTGTCGACCAGCGGCTTCTTCGCGCGGTCGAGATACCGCACGAAGGCTTCCAGACCGCCGTCATAGAGCATTTCTTCCTGGCGGATATCGGACTTGCGCCGGTCGGTCAGCAGAATGCGGACGCCGGAATTCAGGAAGGCCAGTTCGCGTAGCCGGTGCTCGAGCGTGCCGTAATCGAACTCGGTCTTGGTGAAGGTGTCCGTGCTCGGCAGGAAGGTGACTTCCGTGCCGGAGCGGCCTTCATAATCCCCCGTCACCTTCAGCGGCGCATCGGCAACGCCATGCGTGAAGCTCATCTCGTGGATCTTGCCGGCGCGGCGGATCTTCAGCTTCAGCCAGACCGACAGCGCGTTGACCACCGAGACACCCACGCCATGCAGACCGCCGGACACCTTGTAGGAGTTCTGGTCGAACTTGCCCCCGGCATGCAGCTGCGTCATGATGACTTCGGCGGCAGACACGCCTTCGCCGGTGTGGATGTCGGTCGGGATACCGCGACCATTGTCCGTCACCGTGATCGAGCCATCGGCATTGATCGACACCGTCACCAGATCCGCATGTCCGGCAAGCGATTCATCGATCGCGTTGTCGACCACTTCGTAAACCATGTGATGGAGGCCGGAGCCGTCATCCGTGTCGCCGATATACATGCCAGGCCGCTTGCGTACGGCATCAAGGCCCTTCAGAACCTTGATGGAGTCGGCGCCATATTCTGCACTCGCGCTATCGCTGACGGGTGTATCGCTCATTTTTGTCTTTCTAGTTCTTGACTGCCCACGGTGCGTGGCGAATCACCGTTGTCCTTCCTGCGGACTATAGGGAGTTCCGTGCCTCATTCCAAAGCGTGAGAGACGAAAAATCGGGGATGACAGGACCACTAGCCACGGTTTGCGGCATTTTCCAGCAGCTTCGTCAGTTCGTCTACCATGTCCGGTTCCAGATGGCGAATTTTGCGTGCGAGAAGATTGGCAAGCGCCGTATAGGCCGGCGGCAGGCCGGCAGTATCGACCGTCACCCTCGGATCGGAGCCTTCCGCCAGGCGAAACAGTTCCTCGGCTTCATCCCAGATGATGTTGAAATAGCCGCAGACGCGCTGCAGAAAATCGAAGCTCGGACGCCCGCGACGGCCATGCTCCAAGGCGGACAGATAGGCAGCCGAGACGCCGATGGCCGCCGCCATCTCCTGCTGGCTCACCCCCTTCTGCCGACGCAGTTCGCGCAGGGCCTCTCCGAAGGGCGTCACATTTCGCCTCCCCGTCGGCTGAGACGCACATAGAGCGCACCCTCCCCGCCATGGTGACGCGCGGCCGGCTCATAAGACGAGATAAGAAAGCGGAATTCCGGCTTCGAGAACCACAAGGGAACCGCCCGTTTCAACGCGCCTTCGCTGCCGAGCGAACTGCCCTTGCCGGTGATGATGAGAACATGGCGCATGCCGCGTTCATGCGCGCGCATCAAAAAATCGAGCAACATGCCATGCGCTTCGCTCTGTATCATGCCGTGCAGATCGATCCGCGCCTCCAGCGCCAGACGGCCGCGGGCGATCTTGCGCTTGACCGGTCGCTCGAGCGGATGATGAACGCCCTTGCCGCACTTGGCCGGGTCGGTGTTCTGTTCGGAATCAGCAATCGGGATGGTCTTGGAGACAGGCGAAGAGGAGGACGGCGCCATCTCCTGCTCGTGCAGGAACTCCTCCTCGAACTCCAGGAGTTCTTCCAGGCGCCCCGGCATCGGCTTCGTCGTCTTGGCGACCTTGCCCCACAGGATTCGCTCGTCCGAACTAAGCTTGCGTTCCTTCTTCATCCGGCAAACCTCGGCGCTGCCGCTTTCGGGATGAGAATATGGAAATCCGCGCTGTTGCGCACGGTGCCGGCCAGTTCTCCCGCCTCATCCCCCGATCCGGTAAAAATGTCGCCGCGCGCCGGGCCGACGATGGCGGACCCCGTATCGAGCGCCATCATTAGGCGGGCGAAAGGCCGGCGCTCGTCCAGATGCGTCAATGTTTCGGAGCGGATGAAGAAAGGAAAGCCGAAGGTGTGAATGAGCCGATCGACGGCAAGAGACCGCCCGGCCACCAGCGGCACCTTGGCGGCGGCAATCGGCCCAAGAGAGGGATCGTCCACGGCGGCTTCGCGGAAAAAGATGTAAGACCGATTGTGCCAGAGCACGCCATCGACCTTAGCCGGATTCTCCGCGAGCCAGGCGCGGATCGACTGCATCGAGATCCGGGCGGGATCGATCTCTCCTCGATCAATCAACAACTTGCCGATGGCAGAAAACGGATGGCCCGCCTTGGCCGCATAGGTGATCCGGCACAGCCGACCGTCGGGATAGCGGAGCCGCGCCGCGCCCTGAACATGGGCGAAGAATACATCTACCTTCGATTTCGCCCAGGCGATCTCCAGACCCTGCCCGTCCAGACAGCCTTCATCGATCATCCTGCGATCGAAATAGGGGGAGATCTGGCCATCATGGTTTCGGCCAAAGACGTAGGACGCATCCATGTCCTGTGGTCGATTGGCATCGTCGAGATCGACGAGATCTGCCGGGCGACGGTAGAAGGGATATCGGTAGCCGGAGTCCGGTTTATCGGAGACCTCCACTTCCGGCTCATAGAACGCCGTCACGAAACCTTTCTGGTTGCTTGTCCGCTCGATCAGGAACGGCACGGTTTGCGCCTCGAAGAAAGCGCGTGCCGCTGCCGCATCGGCGGGTGCCGCTTCGATCGCAGCGGACAGCAGGGGTAGAAGATCCGCGGCCGTCAGACCGAGAGAGCCGGTTCGATAGGGCTTGTTCTGACGGATATGTTCAAGACAGCGCTGCATGACGGCAAAGAGGGGGCGGGGATCATCGATCCCCCACCCCCTCAATTCGGAGAAGTCCATCCGCCGGAGAGAAAAGGTCTCCGTCACGATCATTGCTCGGATTCAGTGGCGACCAGTTTCCAGTTCGGGTCGCGGGAGCGCATGTCGCGGGCAAAGGTCCAGATATCGATCACCTCGGCCACGGTTTCCGCGTCACCATCCACCAGCGTACCGGCCTTGTCATAGGTGGCCGAAATCAGCTGGCTGACGATGCGCACCGTCACCTGCTCCTCATGGCCCTTGACCAGTACCTGGGTGATGTCCGCCTTGTCGATGCCGACAAAACTCGACTTGACCACTTCGCCACGCGATTCCCGATCGGCAATCGCCGCTTCGAAGCCTTCGAAGACTTCCTTTGACAGAAGGTTTTTCAATGCCTTCCGGTCGCCATCGGCAAAGGCCATCACGATCATCTCGTAGGCCATGCGGGCGCCATTCAAAAACTCCTTCGGGCGGAAGGTCGGATCAGCCTTTACCAGTTCACGAAGGCCATCGTTCAATGCGGTGCCCGGCTTGGAGACCGCATCGATCTCGGTCCAACGGCTTTCATCATCGGCCTGGTCGCGCCGCGGAAGCGTCACGACCTTGCCGTCGTCGCTTGCCGGCGCTTTTGCAGCATCACGGGCGCTGAACGGATCAACGGGCGGCTTCTCGTGCCCCGTCCGCCGGCCAAGCACGCTGCGCAACTGCAAAAAGATCAGGACGGCTGCCACGAGGAAAAAAAGAGTGATGAAGTCGTTCGCGCCCATTTTCACCCGGGATGTCGTTGGAATTGGAAAGGTTCATCCTCATATAGTCATATCTGGCGATCATTCAAATACCGTGGCGAGTGTTCGCGCAAACATCATCAACGCTTTACCGTGAGCTCATGCGCCTTTTTCTGTTTCCGCTCCTGTTTTTCGGCCTGCCGCTTCTCGAGATTGCCGGTTTCGTGATCGTCGGAAACTGGCTTGGCCTCTGGCCAACTCTGGGGCTCGTGATGCTGTCCGGTTTCGCCGGCATTGTTCTCCTGCGCCTGCAAGGGCTTTCACTTCTGCGCGAAATCAACGAAGAAGGCCGCCAGGGCCGTGTTCCTGGCAAGGCGATCGTCAGCGGCGCCATGATCGTGGTTGCGGCCATCCTGCTCATCATTCCCGGCTTCGTCAGCGACATCGTCGGCATCCTGCTGTTCCTGCCACCGGTGCGCCAGTTGCTCTGGGACCTCATCGGTCGCAATGTCGTGGTGCGGACGCAGTATGCCGGCGGAGGTTATCCGGGCGCTCGAGGCGGTGGTGACCCCAGGACGATCGACCTCGACGAAGGAGACTTCGAGCGCAAGCCGGATCCCTCGTCCCCCTGGTCGGATCGTCGGCTGGATGAGCCCTGAGCGCAGGGCCTGCGGCGGGGCCGGAGGGTTGTAAGGCTTTCGGCGAAGTGTTAGAGGGCCGAAACGACCGAAGCCGAGGAACAGCCAATGGCCAACGAAACTGAAACGCAATCTCCGTCGCTCACGATCCTTGCCCAGTACACGAAGGACCTCTCCTTCGAAAACCCGGGTGCGCCCCGCTCGCTGCAGGCTCGCGACAAGGCTCCGTCGATCAATATCAATGTGAACGTCAATGCCAATCCGCTGTCCGACACGGATTTCGACGTGATCCTGACGCTGAGCGCCGATGCCAAGGACGGCGACAAGGTCGTTTTCGTCACCGAGCTGGTGTATGGCGGCGTTTTCCGCATCACCGGTTTCCCGCAGGAACACATGCTCCCGGTTCTCTTCATCGAGTGCCCGCGCCTGCTCTTCCCCTTCGCACGCCAGATCATTTCTGATGTGACGCGCAATGGCGGCTTCCCGCCGCTGATGATCGACCCGATCGATTTCGGCCAGATGTTTGCCCAGCGCGTTGCCGAAGAACAGGCCCGCTCGCAGGGTCAGACGCTGAACAGCTGATTGCTCACGGCATCATCTGCAAACATCAAAAAGCCCGGCTCGACCGGGCTTTTTTGTGGCTACTGGTAGCGGGCCCAGAGGGCCTTGTCGCCCATGCTCTTGACCATCGCCTGATGGGCTTCCACCTCTTCCGGCGTCAGCCGCGGGACAAGCGGCCTTGGCCGGGCAAGCGCAGTGATATCCACCTCCTCCACCTCGACCACCGTCGTTACCCGCTCGGCTCCGCCAAGACCCAGTGCCGCCTGTCGACCACCGATCATCTCGATGTAGACTTCGGCGAGAAGCTCGGAGTCGAGCAGGGCGCCGTGCTTCGTGCGGTGCGAATTGTCGATGCCATACCGGCGGCAGAGCGCGTCCAGTGTGTTCGGACCCATCGGGTTCTTGCGACGCGCCATGGAGAGCGTGTCGATCACCTGTTCCTGCGGCACCGGTGGGAGGCCGAGCCTGGCAAACTCGGCATTGATGAAGCCCATATCGAAGGTCGCGTTATGGGCGATCCATTTTGCGCCCTCAAAGAAGGCCTGCAGATCCTCGACGATTTCCGCAAAGTTCGGCTTATCCTTCAGGAAGTCATCGGTAATGCCGTGCACGGCAAGCGCATCCGGATGCACCTTGCGATCGCCCGGATTGATGTAGACGTGAAAGGTCCTCCCCGTCGGAAAATGGTTCAGCAGCTCGATGCCGCCGATTTCGATGACCCGGTCGGAGCGGTTGTCGAGACCGGTGGTTTCCGTATCGAAGATGATCTCACGCATCGGCTGTTCCCTGCCCTTGTCCGCTTCGAAGTTCCGCAATAATGGCCTTGACCCTAGCACGGGCGGCGTCCAGCCCAGCGCCCGTATCGATCAGGAAATCGGCTCGTGCACGCTTTTCCCCATCCGGCACCTGCCGCGACAGGATCAGCTGGAATTTTTCTTCCGTCATGCCAGGCCTCGCCAGTACCCGCTGGCGCTGGATCTCGGCATCGCAGGTCACCACGACCACGACATCCACCCGATCCGCGGCTCCGGTTTCGAAGAGGAGCGGAATATCGAGGACGACCATATCCGCACCGGCCGCTTGTTGCTCCCGCAAAAACGCCTCTTCGCGCGCCCGTACCAGCGGATGTACGATCGCCTCCAGACGCTTGAAGCCGCCAGGATCGGCGGCCAGACGGCGCCCGAGCTCGCTCCGATCGATGACCCCATCCCGAGCAACACCCGGAAAGGCCGCCTCGACCGGCTGAACCGCTTCGCCACGGTAAAGGTCATGCACCACCGCATCGGCATCGTTCACCGCAATCCCTTCGGCGGCGAATAGGCCAGCTGTGGTGGATTTCCCCATGCCGATCGATCCGGTGAGCCCGATCCTGATCATCAATGCGCGTCCATATCGGCAATCACCAGCGCGCGGACGGTGTCATCGACCACTGGACGCTGCCCGAACCATTTCTCAAAACCCGGAACGGCTTGGTGCAACAGCATGCCGAGGCCATCGACCGCGGTGAAACCCTGTGCTCGTGCCTGCGCCAGCGTCGGAGTCTCAAGAGGAACGTAGACAATGTCCGTCACCACCGCCTTGGCGTCCATCACCCTAAAATCGATGTCCAACGAACCTTCGCCATCCATGCCAAGCGACGTCGTATTGATAAAGAGACCGGCGCCCTGCATGACCTCCGTCAAAGCGCCCATCGGATGGGCGTGCACCCTGGCACCAAAGCGGTCCGCCAATTCCTGCGCCCGCGCCTCGGTTCGATTGACGACATGGATCTCCGAGACACCGCGATCGCGCACCGCCTGGATGATGGCCCGGCTCGCACCGCCGGCACCCAGGATGACAGCACGAGACGTCTCATCCCAGCCGCGCGCCCGTTCATCCAGGTTGGCGGCAAAGCCATAACCATCGGTATTCGTGGCCTTCAGCCTGCCCTCGTCCAACCAGAGCGTGTTGGCGGCACCCAGTTCCTTTGCCAGCTCATCCGGCTCATCGGCAAGTGCGCAGGCCCGCTCCTTGTGGGGAATGGTGACATTGCCACCTTGAAATTCCCCGCTTGTTCTCAGCTCGCCGAGAAAACCATCTAGCTCCGTCGCCTGCACTTCGATCGCCTGATAGGAGCCGGCAATCCGGAAATTTTTCAGCCAATAGCCGTGAATCATCGGCGACCGGGAGTGGCGGATAGGCGTTCCAATCACGAAGGCCTTTTTTTGTGTTTCACGTGAATCAATCATTAACAGCCCCAAGCTCCCTTAACGCTTTCAGCAGAGGCAACATCGGCAGGCCGAGGATGGTAAAGTAGTCGCCGCCTATCGATTCAAATAGCCGGATTCCCTCGCCCTCCAGCTGATAGGCGCCGACACTCGTCATCACCGCATCCCCGACGCTTGCCAGGTAACGATCAACGAAATCGGGCGACAGCACCCGCACCGTCATGGCTGCCCTCGCGACGATCTGCCAAACCACCGCACCGTTTCGAACAATGGCAACACCGCTGTTGAGATGATGTGTCTGGCCGGAGAGCGACAACAGGTTTTCGCGCGCCTCCTGAAGGGAGGCCGGCTTGTGATAGACGCGGTGACTGAGCGACATGGTCTGGTCCGACCCGATGACAAAGGCATCCGGAAACCGGGTGCTGACATCCAGCGCCTTTGCTCTTGCCAATTCGAGCGCCACGGTTTCCGGCGTGGCATTTTGCGCGGCCAGTTTCGCCTCGATCGCCCGTTCATCGATCGACGCTGCCTGGGCGACAAAATCCAGACCGGCATTCTGCATCAGCAGACGTCGGAACGGACTGGAGGAGGCAAGCACGAGCGGCTGGGTCACGGAGAGCACTCCTGAGATTGCGGCATGGATTCGGCATTATCGCAGCTTCGGTCTTAG
The DNA here is from genome assembly GCF_011046245.1 of Allorhizobium pseudoryzae. Lineage (NCBI taxonomy): Bacteria > Pseudomonadati > Pseudomonadota > Alphaproteobacteria > Hyphomicrobiales > Rhizobiaceae > Affinirhizobium > Affinirhizobium pseudoryzae. Next base: position 1,628,508 of record NZ_CP049241.1, on the reverse strand, counting down.
AGCAACGATGGCTGCTGCCGTTTCTTCGATCGAGCGGCGCGTGACGTCGATGATCGGCCACTGATGGCGGGCGCACAAGGCGCGCGCATATTTCAGTTCCTCATTGATATTGGCGCGATCGGTATAATGACTGCGGTCAAAGCCCGCGACGGTGCCGAGCTCGCGGTTTTCCCGAACCTGCGAAATGCGATCCGTCGTTGCGATCAGCCCGACGATCAGCGGCTTGGTGGCCGATAACAGGGAGGCCGGCAGCGGCACATCCGGCACGATCGGAATGTTGGCCGCCTTGATGCCGCGATTGGCGAGATAGATGCAGGTGGGCGTTTTGGAGGTGCGGCTGATGCCGACAATCACCACATCCGCCTCGTCATAACTGTCCGCCATCTGCCCGTCATCGTGATCCATCGCGAAATTCAGCGCATCAATGCGGCGGAAGTAATCTGCGTTGAGGGCATGTTGCGCGCCGACACGGCGCCGCGATCGATCGCCGAGATAGGCCTGGAAGGTTGCGAGCACCGGTTCCAGCAGATTGACACTTGGAACTCCCAACTCCTTGCAGCGTTGATCGACATGATTGGCGAGATCCTGATCGACGATTGTATAGAGCACGATGCCGGGCTTCTCATCGATCGCCTGCAGGACCGGCATCAACTGACGACGATTGCGGATGAGCGGATAGACATGTTCGATCGGCAGGGCGGAGCGAAACTGCGCCGACGCGGCGCGGCCAGCGGAGATCAGCGTTTCACCCGTTGAGTCAGATATCAGGTGCAGATGGAAGAAGCTTTTGCGGTTCTCCACGTTAATCTTCATCCTCTGTTCATAACCTGGGAAAAGGTCGGGCGATTCTGCGGCGAGATCCGCGGCGGAAGGATAAGTGGCAATTTATCCACATTCGACCCAACTGTGGCGAGGCTTTTTCCACGGCTGTGGGAAACTCGAAGCGAGGATAGCAAGCTCCGAACGCTTCACAGGTTATCCACAAGAGCGAGGAACCGGTTCCATTGATGAAGATGCTGATTCAAAACGCCAAAAGCGACCGGCCACCACATTTATCCCGACATCTCATAATTCTCTCCCGGTTGAGCCGTGTTGTCGCACTGGAGCCCGCTGGACTGTGCAAAGAGAATGATCCTTGATACTCACCGACTCTAAGAATCATCAAATCAGAAGTTTCTAGATTTCTTTGTTTTGGAGGACACCCTCTTGGCTGCAGTACGCCGCAAGGTGATGGAGGTCCTGAACGGATCGACCGTTTCGCCACCCCCCATCTGGCTGATGAGACAGGCAGGCCGCTACCTCCCGGAATATCGCAAGACGCGGGCGGAAGCCGGGAGCTTTCTCGATCTCTGTTATTCGCCGGATCTGGCAACGGAAGTGACCCTTCAGCCGATCCGGCGTTACGGCTTTGACGCGGCTATCCTGTTTTCGGATATCCTGGTCATTCCGGATGCGCTGAACCGCAACGTGCATTTCGTCGAAGGCTCCGGCCCACGTATGGACCCGATCGACGAGGCTGGTATTGCGGCGCTGAGCGCAGAGGGGGTGCAGGAGCACCTGAGGCCGGTGATCCAGACGGTGGGACAGATCCGTGCCTCTCTGCCGGCGGAAACGACGCTTCTCGGGTTCTGTGGCGCGCCCTGGACGGTTGCCACCTATATGATCGCCGGACATGGCACGCCCGACCAGGCCCCTGGCCGCCTGTTCGGTTATCGTCACCGGAAGGCCTTCGACAAGCTCCTGTCGCTGCTGGCGGAGCTTTCCGCGGATTATCTCGTGGCACAGATCGATGCCGGTGCCGACGCCGTGCAGATCTTCGACAGCTGGGCCGGTGTTCTTGGAGAGGCGGAATTTGAGGCTTTCGCGGTGGAGCCGGTCGCCCGCGTCATCCGCTCGGTCAAATCACGGCGTCCGCAGGCGAAGGTTATCGCCTTTGCCAAAGGCGCCGGCATGAACCTCAAGAACTATCGCCAGAGAACAGGCGCCGACATGATCGGGCTCGACTGGTCCGTGCCGCTGAGCTTTGCTGCCGAGCTCCAGAAGGATGGGCCGGTGCAGGGCAATCTCGATCCGATGCGGGTCGTTGCCGGCGGTGAGGCGCTGGACGACGGCATTGATCGGATCCTGTCCGTGCTCGGCAATGGTCCCCTCGTCTTCAACCTCGGCCACGGCATCACGCCGGATGCCAAGCCCGAACACGTCTCGCAGCTGGTGCAGCGAGTGAGGGGTTGAGCGATGGAAAAGCAGACGGATGCCATTCCCGGTAACAAGGCGGCGTTGCGGGCTGCGGTGGCGCTTGCCGTCTTCCTCGGTCTGTTGGGTGGCATCTACCTGCTCCGCCCGGATGATCTTTACCTGTGGCTGAAGGCGTTTCACGTCATCGCTGTGATTGCCTGGATGGCGGGGCTTTTCTACCTGCCGCGGCTCTTCATCTACCACACGGATGCGCCGGTTGGATCAGAACAGTCGGAAACCTTCAAGGTCATGGAACGCCGGCTGCTAAAGGTCATCATGAACCCGGCCATGATGATCAGCTGGGCGCTTGGCCTCTATCTCGCCTATGACGGTTTCCGGTTCCAGGGCGGCTGGCTGCATGCCAAAATCCTGCTGGTCGTGCTTCTGACGCTCGCCCACATGCACCAGAGCCGGGCTGTCCGTCAGTTTGGCGTCGATGGCCCACGCCAATCCGCACGCTACTGGCGCATGATGAACGAGGTGCCGACCATCCTGATGATGCTGATCGTCATTCTCGTGATCGTGAAGCCGTTCTGACTTTCGGAGAATTGTTTTCATCCCCCCTTGCGATGCTAAGTCCGAACGGTTATTTTCGCCGCACTTCTCTCTCGTAGTTTGTGTGCACATCAGACATCCGCGGCAGGCCGCGGAAGCATCTTCACAAACACGCCACTTCCCTCAAAAGTCCAAAGCGGTCCTTCTTCATGGCTGAAATGAAGCTTCAAGAACTCAAGAGCAAGTCGCCCACCGACCTGCTGACCTTCGCCGAATCCCTGGAGGTCGAAAACGCGAGCACGATGCGCAAGCAGGAACTGATGTTCGCGATCCTGAAGGTTCTTGCCAGCCAGGACGTGGAAATCATCGGCGAAGGCGTCGTCGAAGTCTTGCAGGATGGTTTTGGTTTCCTGCGTTCGGCCAATGCGAATTACCTTCCGGGCCCGGACGACATCTATATTTCTCCGTCGCAGATCCGTCGTTTTTCGCTGAAGACCGGTGACACCGTGGAGGGCCCGATCCGTGGGCCGAAGGAAGGCGAACGGTATTTTGCCCTTCTGAAGGTCAACACGATCAACTTCGACGATCCGGAGAAGATCCGCCACAAGGTGCATTTCGACAATTTGACGCCGCTCTATCCCAATGAGCGCTTCAAGATGGAACTCGATGTCCCGACGTCGAAGGATCTGTCCGCCCGAGTGATCGATCTTGTCGCACCGCTCGGCAAGGGGCAGCGTGGCCTCATCGTCGCGCCGCCGCGCACGGGTAAAACCGTTCTGCTGCAGAACATTGCCCATTCCATCACTGCCAACCATCCGGAATGCTACCTGATCGTTCTTCTGATTGATGAACGTCCGGAAGAAGTGACGGACATGCAGCGCTCGGTGCGCGGTGAAGTGGTATCTTCGACCTTCGACGAACCGGCGGTCCGCCATGTTCAGGTCGCTGAAATGGTCATCGAAAAGGCCAAGCGCCTCGTTGAACACGGCCGTGACGTTGTCATCCTACTCGATTCGATCACCCGCCTCGGCCGCGCCTATAACACCGTCGTGCCGTCTTCCGGCAAGGTTCTGACCGGTGGTGTAGATGCCAACGCGCTACAGCGGCCGAAGCGTTTCTTTGGTGCTGCCCGTAACATCGAAGAAGGCGGTTCGCTGACGATCATTGCGACCGCGCTGATCGACACCGGCAGCCGCATGGACGAAGTCATCTTCGAAGAGTTCAAGGGTACCGGCAACTCGGAAATCGTGCTGGACCGCAAGGTCGCCGACAAGCGCATCTTCCCGGCGATGGATATCCTCAAGTCCGGTACGCGCAAGGAAGACCTGCTCGTGCCGCGGCAGGATCTCCAGAAAATCTTTGTACTTCGCCGTATTCTTGCACCGATGGGCACGACCGACGCGATCGAGTTCCTCATCGACAAGCTCAAGCAGACCAAGAACAACGGTGATTTCTTCGACTCGATGAACACGTAACGAATAGCCGGATTCGGATCGCCTCAATGGTTCGAGGTCCGGCTGACTTCGTTGGTTTGGGTGGATGACAGACCTCGATACGATCTTTGCACTGTCGAGCGGCCCGACGCCCTCCGGCGTGGCGCTCATCAGGATCAGCGGACCGGCTGCGTTTCACGCGGCCGGTTTTCTCGTTGAAAACCTTCCGCAAACCCGCTCCATGGTCCTGCGGTCGATTCGACGACGAAACAGAGAGCTGATCGATAGCGGCCTGGTTCTTGTTTTCCCCGGCCCTGCCTCCTTTACAGGGGAGGATTGCGTGGAGTTGCAGGTTCATGGTAGCCGCGCAGTGGTGAACGCGATCTTCTCAGAATTGCGGGACCTGGGACTTCGTCCGGCCGAAGCCGGGGAATTTACCCAGAGGGCCTTCCATCATGGCAAGCTTGATCTGGTGGAGGTTGAAGGTCTTGGTGATCTGATCTCCGCCGAGACAGAGATGCAGCGTCGCCTCGCCATCGAACAAAGCGCCGGCGGCCTTTCCAGGCGTTACCATGACTGGGCAACAGCCCTCACCCGCGCTCGGGCGTTGATCGAAGCGGAACTCGATTTTGCCGATGAGGATGATGTGCCCGGTTCCGTCTCGGACCAGGTGTGGCTCGATGTGGCCAGGATCGCGCGCGAGATCGAACGACAGATCGCCGCAACCGAAAAGGCGGGTTCCGTGCGGGACGCCTTCAAGGTGGTCATCCTTGGACCTCCCAATGCCGGAAAGTCGAGCTTCCTCAATGCGTTGGTCGAGCGCGACGTGGCGATTGTAACGGAGATTGCCGGCACGACGCGGGATGTTATCGAGGTTGACCTCGATCTGGATGGTTTTCGCGTTCGCCTCTCCGACACCGCTGGTCTGCGAGAGACAGACGACCGTGTGGAGCAGGAAGGCATTCGGCGGGCTCACCGTGCGGCCGAGAATGCAGATCTTGTTTTGCTGCTGCAAGAGATCGATTCGCCTCCGCAACATTTGTTGGGCCTACAGCCGGACCAAGCCGTTCTTCGTATCGGAACCAAGGGAGATCAGCATCCTGCGCAGACCGGTGGGTTTGATATCCGCCTTTCTGTCGAGACCGGAGAAGGACTGGATCAGATCCGCGCGGCGATCGTGGAGCGTGCCGGTGTCAACTGGGCCGCTATCGCCGGCCTCGGGGCCGGTCGCTTGCGCCATGTTAGCCATCTGCAGAAGGCTTTTCATTTTCTGCAGGAAGCGCTAAGGGGAAGCGAACTTGATCTTCGCGCGGAAAGCCTTCGGTTGGCGGCTGATGCTCTCGGTCGTATTACCGGCCGTGTTGATGTGGAAGATATGCTCGACGTCATTTTCTCGGAGTTCTGTATCGGGAAGTGACTCACGTGAAACACTGCCCGGGCAGTTGGAACCACCATGACCAAATTTGATGTGATTGTGATCGGCGGTGGCCACGCCGGATGTGAAGCTGCATCGGCTGCGGCGCGACTGGGTGCCAAGACCGCACTGGTAACGCACCGACGCGACACCATTGGTGTCATGTCCTGCAATCCGGCCATAGGCGGGCTCGGAAAAGGCCATCTGGTGCGCGAAATCGATGCGCTCGATGGCCTCATGGGGCGGATTGCCGATGTGTCTGGGATCCAGTTTCGTCTGCTGAACCGCAAGAAAGGCCCAGCTGTTCGCGGCCCGCGGACCCAGGCTGATCGACGTCTGTACCGCGAGGCCATGCAAGCGGCCATCGCTGACCACGAAAACATTGATGTTATCGAAGGCGATGCTTTCGATTTGCAGCATGCGGATAGCGCCATCACTGGGCTCGTGATGGCGGACGGACGAGTGTATCAGACGTCTTCCGTTGTCTTAACCACGGGGACCTTCTTAAGGGGTGTGATTCATATCGGTTCCGATACGGTTGCAGCGGGCCGTGTTGGTGAAGCGCCGTCCCTCGGCCTTTCTGCAACCTTGACCGCACTCGGCTTGTCGCTGGGACGACTGAAGACCGGAACGCCGGCTCGTCTTGATGGTCGGACGATCGATTGGGACGCCATCGGCAAACAGGATGCGGACGAAGATCCGGTTCCGTTCTCATTCATGACCGATCGGATCATGACGCCGCAAATTGCCTGCGGTGTGACGCGGACAACGGAGGCGACCCACAAGATCATTGCGGACAACATCTCTAGATCCGCGATGTACTCCGGCCAGATCACTGGCGTCGGGCCGCGCTATTGTCCCTCCATCGAAGACAAGATTGTCCGGTTTGGCGAACGGGATGGACATCAGATTTTTCTGGAGCCGGAAGGTCTGGACGATCCGACTGTTTATCCCAACGGAATTTCCACCTCGCTTCCCGCAGATGTGCAGGAGCAATTCATCCGGACAATCCCCGGCCTCGAAAAGGTGGAGATCCTCCAGCCCGGATATGCGATCGAATACGATCATGTCGATCCGCGCGAACTAACGGCCGATTTGCAGTTGAAGAAGATGCCGGGTCTATTTCTGGCCGGCCAGATCAACGGCACGACGGGTTACGAGGAAGCTGGGGCCCAGGGCCTGGTGGCCGGGCTCAACGCAGCGCGGCGTGCCTTTGGGCAGGTGAGCCACATCTTCAGCCGTACGGATTCCTACATCGGCGTTATGGTGGATGATCTAACATCCCGCGGCGTCTCCGAACCCTATCGGATGTTTACCTCGCGCGCAGAATATCGTCTGTCGCTGCGGGCTGACAATGCGGACATCCGATTAACACCCACCGCCATCGAACTGGGACTGGTGGGCAAGGATCGCAAAGAGCGATTTGAGGGCTATGTCTCCGAGATGGATCGCGGGCGGACACTGCTGCAGAGCGTTTCCTTGACTCCGAAGGAAGCTCGCAGCCACTCCATTCGTCTGAATGAGGATGGACAGCGTCGCCGCGGTTACGACCTTCTATCCTATCCGGATATTTCGCTTTCTGTCCTATCATCCGTCTGGCCGGACTTGCAGACCCTGCCCGCTAAGGTCGCTGAGGCCCTGGAAATCGAAGCCGGCTATGCGGTTTACCTGGAGCGCCAGAGCGCAGATATTCAGTCGGTGCAGCGCGATGAAGAGCGGCGCATTCCGGATGACTTCGATTTCAGCCACGTTTCTGGTCTGTCAAACGAGTTGAAGTTGAAGCTGGATCGTGCCAAGCCTCGCAATATCGCCCAAGCGGCGAAGGTGGACGGTATGACACCGGCGGCCCTGGCTTTGATTATATCCCTGGTTAAGAAGCGCGAGCCGATTCGCGAATTGCGAGTCTCGTGATGCAGCTGAACGGGATAAGTGTTTCACGTGAAACGGTGCAGCGTCTTGAACGGTTCGAGACACTGTTCCAGCGTTGGACGAAAGCCATCAATCTTGTGGCGCCTTCGACGAAGGCCGACTTTTGGCAAAGGCATATCGCAGACAGCGCGCAGATTTTCCAGCTGTCGCCGCATCCACACACCTGGGTGGATCTAGGATCCGGTGGCGGTTTCCCAGGGATAATAACGGCGATCTTCCTGGCTGAACTGGGTAATGGCTGGGTCCATCTGGTCGAAAGTAACCAGAAGAAAGCCTCTTTCCTGCGTACCGCATTGACGGAAACCGGAGGACGCGGAAGTGTCCATCCGGTCCGCATCGAGCAGGCACCGTCGCTGATCCCGACCTGCGACCTAATCTCTGCCCGTGCCCTGGCAGAGCTGCCTCTGCTGCTGGATTACTGTTCGCCCTGGATGGCTGCCAAGCCGGACGTCAAGGCATTTCTGCACAAAGGGCGGGATTACGCCAGCGAAGTGAACAAAGCCAATGGCCGTTGGTCTTTCGATTTGATACAACATGCCAGCGCGGTTGAAGACGATTCCGTGATCCTGGAAATCTCCAACTTGCAGCACCAGGTTTGACCTCATCAGCAGGTGTCCCCATGACCGAGCTTAACCGCATCATTACGATCGCCAACCAGAAGGGTGGCGTCGGTAAAACCACGACGGCGATCAACCTGGCCACCGCGTTGGCAGCGATCGGAGAACAGGTGCTGATCGTCGATCTCGATCCGCAGGGGAATGCCAGCACGGGATTGGGAATCGACCGCCGCGACAGAAAGATCTCTTCCTTTGATGTCATGATGGGAAACTGCACTCTCTCGGAGGCCGCCGTTGCGACCGCCGTTCCCAATCTCTCCATCATCCCCTCCACAATGGACCTTCTGGGGTTGGAAATGGAGATTGCACAGCAATCCGATCGCGCCTTTCGCCTTCGACGTGCGCTGACGAGCCCGGAGGCGGCGAGCTATAGCTATATCCTGCTCGATTGCCCGCCCTCTTTCAATCTTCTGACCATCAATGCCATGGCCGCGGCGCATTCCGTTCTGGTGCCGCTCCAGTGCGAATTTTTTGCGCTCGAAGGCCTCAGCCAGTTGCTGGAAACGGTGAACCAGGTCCGTCAGACGGTCAATCCGCGATTGGATATCCAGGGCGTGGTGCTGACCATGTTCGATGCGCGCAACAATCTGGCGCAGCAGGTTGTCAGTGATGTCCGGACCTATCTCGGGGAAAAAGTTTACCACACGCTCATTCCGCGCAATGTGCGGGTGTCAGAAGCGCCTTCCTATGGTAAGCCGGCTATCCTCTATGATCTCAAATGCGCCGGCAGTCAGGCCTATCTGCAGCTGGCCTCGGAGGTCATCCAGCGTGAACGGCGCCGGAAGGCGGCCTGAACTCGTTCGAAGGTATGAAACATGAATGACGATCCCTCCAAACGGCGACTGGGCCGCGGCCTGGCTGCATTGATCGGCGAAATCGACCAGACGGTTCCCCTTGGTGAGCCATCGGCGAAAACGATCAGTCCCGACCGGATGGTGCCGATCGAGCATATCACGCGCAACCCGCGCAACCCGCGCCGCATGTTCGACGAAGCGGAGCTGCAGGATCTGTCCAGCTCCATTCGTCAACACGGCATCGTTCAGCCGGTCGTCGTGCGCCCCAGAGGATCAGCTTTCGAAATTATTGCCGGGGAACGGCGCTGGCGGGCTGCCCAGCTGGCGGGGTTGATCGAGATCCCTGTCATCGTTCGTGACGTGGATGACAGAACGGCTCTCGAGATTGCGATTGTCGAGAACGTTCAGCGGTCCGACCTTAATCCGCTCGAAGAAGCTTTGGGCTATGAGCAGCTGATTGCCGAACACGGCTACACCCAGAATGATCTTGGCGAAATCATCGGCAAGAGCCGCAGCCATGTGGCCAATAGCCTGCGTCTTCTGAAACTGCCGGATCCCGTGCGGGACATGCTGGCGACGGGAGATCTGTCTGCCGGTCATGCCCGGGCTCTCGTCTCGACCTCGGATCCCGTGTCGCTCGCGCGCACGATCGTCACCAAGGGCATGTCCGTGCGAGATGCCGAACGTCTTGCGCAGAACGATATTAAGGCCCAGTCGGAGCCGACGAGTGTCCATGGCAGCAAGGAAAAGGATTCCGACACGCTTGCGCTGGAACGCAGCCTGTCGGATTCGCTTGGTCTCGATATCAAGATCAACCACAAGGGAACGGGTGGCCAGATCAAGATCAGCTACCGCACCCTGGAGCAGCTGGAAGAGATTTGCCGGCTTCTGGAGCGCCGCTGACGGCTCGACGGTGGTCGCGCGCACCGCCTGCTTTCGTCAGGTCTGACGCCCGGCGGCTCGCGCCGATTGAAGAGCGGTGGCGAGCAAGGTCTGGAACGCGATCGTATCCTCCAGCACAGCCTTCTGGCGTGATTGCAGGACCGCCGTCTGCAGGCGGTTTGCTTCGCGAGCCAATGCGTCCACGGGCCAGTTGCGCAGCGCTGCCTCAAACAGCGGCTTGCGTTTGAAGTGGATATGGCGGCCGGTGGTCTGCATCACCTGTGTTGCTGGTGTCCGCTTTTCCTCCATCTCCGTCCGCATCAGGTCCAGCAGCTGAAACTGCTTCAGGCAGGATTGAAGAACAAGGAAGATCGGTGTTTTCGATGCGGTGATCTTTTGGACCGCGCGGTGCAGACCGGCCACATCGCCCTTCAGCACACAATCCACCGCATCGTCCGTGGAAATGGCGCTCGCGTCACCAATGATATCGAGGACATGGTCCTCGGTCACGGTTCCCGTGCCGCGGCAATAGAGGGCAAGCTTACGGATCTCGTTGCGGGAGGCCACACGGTCACCGCCCAGCACCTCCAGCAATCTTTCGCGGGCATCGGAGGTGATCTTCAGGTTTTCCGCAGAAAGCTCCTGATCGACCAGTTGATTGAGTGCCTTGATATCGTCGGCGTAGCAGGGAATGGCAACCACGATCTTTCCCTGCTCGCAGATCTTGCGCAGCGGGCTCGTCTTCTTGAGGTCGCCGCCCTCAATGATCAGGAAATTTTCCGCCGAAGACGAGGAGAGCAGAACCTGTAGTCCCTCGGTCAGGGCCTTGTCGGACCCTGTACCCTTGACCCAGATCACCTTCGCACCGCCAAACAGACCGAGTGCATTTACCTCATCGACCAGCCGGCCAGGGTCGCCCTGCAGGTCAGACAGATCCATGCGCGTAAAGGAAAATGGATCATCCGGTTTGGCACCGGCCTTGGCAGCCAAGTCCGCTGCCCGCTCGGATACAAGTCCCCGATCCGGGCCATAGACCAGGAAGATCCGGTAGAGATCGATCGCTTTCGGCAAGAAGCGATCGAATTCATGGGCTTTGATTTCCGCCATTCGCCCTAACGGCCAAGAACAGAGGCGAGGTCCGCACGGATGAACTCTGCAAGCTCGCGCCCTGCCCTGTCCTCCGCGTCACGATAGGCCCGCAGCTTGGCGAATTCCTGATTGCCGATATCAACCAGAGCCGTCACAGATCGCGTGCCCTGCTTCAGCACCTTTGGATCCTTTATCGACGACAGGCTGTAGGTTGCCGTCACGGTGACACGACTTGGTTTCAGTACGGCCGAAATCTCGTCATCGAGAATGTCGGCACGAACTGACGTGACATTCATCTGCAACTGATAATCGGCTGTTGCGGCTTCGCCAGCACCTCCGCTCATCAGGAAGATCAGGCGGTTGCGCACCACCTGCTCCACCCGGTCGTCAGCCGGCGAAATCTTGATCGCTGCGAGCTTCTGCGGAACGGCGCTGTCTGTGGAGTACATGGGGCGCACCTGGCAACCGGCCATCAAAGCGGCAGCTGCCAGGAACAGAGAAACGCGACCAGCGCGCCGAAGGACGGGCGAAAGCTCAGACAACAATGTTGATGATCCTCTGTGGGACGACGATGATCTTCTTCGGCTGCCCGCCAGCCAAAGCTGTCTGAACGGCCTCCAGTTGCAGCGCTGCCTGCTGCACGGCATTCTGATCCGCGTCGCGCGAGATTGTCAATTCCGCACGCTTCTTGCCGTTGATCTGCACCGGCATCAGCACCTGGTCGTCGGCAACCAGCTCCGGATCGAAGATCGGCCAAGCCGTTTCGGCGACGTAACCATCGCGGCCGAGCACGTTCCAGCACTCCTCCGCCAAGTGTGGTGTCATCGGGCCAATCAGCTGGACCAGGATTTCCGCTGCGTTGCGGACAGCGGCAACGTAAGCCGCATCCTCGCCACCGCCGGCGACCTTTGTCAAAGGCCCAGCAAGGGTGTTGACCAACTCATAGATGCGTGCCACCGCCTTGTTGAAGGCCAGCTTGTCGTAATCGCCCTGGACCGCTTGCAATGTCTTGTGCGCGGCCTGAGAGATAGCCAGCGCCGCACCATCCTTAGCCGGATTCGCCGCCACTGACGTTAACACCGGTGCTGCTTCGGAGATCAGGCGCCAGACTCGCTGGACAAACCGATGGGCGCCTTCGACGCCGGCTTCCGACCAGATCACGTCACGGTCTGGCGGTGAATCGGAGAGCACGAAGAAGCGGGCCGTATCGGCGCCATAGGAGGCGATGATATCGTCCGGATCGACAACATTCTTCTTCGACTTCGACATCTTCTCGATGGAGCCGATCGATACCTCTTCGCCGGAGGCAATCATGTAGGCCTTGCGAACACCATCGACCTCATCGATGCGGATTTCGGCCGGTGCCACCCAGTGACCATTCTGCCCTTCGCCGAGGCGATAGGTTTCATGCACCACCATGCCCTGGGTGAAGAGGCCCTTGAAGGGTTCGTTCAGCCCCACGTGGCCCGTCTCGCGCATAGCGCGGGTGAAGAAACGGGAATAGAGCAGATGCAGGATCGCGTGTTCGATGCCTCCAATATACTGGTCCACCGGCAGCCAGTGGTCGGCGATCTTCGGGTCCGTCGGGTTGTTTTCCCAAGGGGCTGTGAAGCGGGTGAAATACCAGCTGGAATCGACGAAGGTATCCATCGTATCCGTCTCGCGCCGGGCCGGCTTGCCGCAATGCGGGCAGGCCACGTTGCGCCAGGTCGGATGGCGGTCCAGCGGATTGCCCGGCACGTCGAAGGTGACGTCGTCCGGCAGTTTCACCGGCAGATCCTGCTTCGGCACCGGAACCACGCCGCAATCATCGCAATGGATGACCGGGATCGGGCAGCCCCAATAACGCTGACGCGAAATGCCCCAGTCGCGCAGGCGGAAATTCACCTTGCGGGCCGCCTGCGGGGCATTGCCGAGCGTCTGCCCGGTCAGCATGCCCGCCACCTTCTGGAAGGCCTCGTCTGTCGGCAGGCCGTCGAGGAAGCGCGAGTTGATCATCACGCCGTCGCCGTCATAGGCTTCCGCGCCGATCTCGAAGCTTGCCGCATCACCATCGGCCGGCATGACCACGGGAACCACGGGCAGATCGTATTTGCGGGCGAAATCGAGGTCGCGCTGGTCGCCGGACGGGCAGCCGAAGATGGCGCCCGTGCCGTATTCCATCAGCACGAAGTTGGCGATGTAAACCGGCAGTTCCCAGGAGGGATCGAGCGGATGCCTGACCGTCAGTCCGGTATCCATGCCCTTCTTTTCAGCCGTTTCGAGTGCAGCCAGCGAAGTCCCCTGGCGGCGGCATTCCTCGCAGAATTCCTGCACGTCGGCACGGGCGGCGGAAAGCGCCTTCGCCACCGGATGATCGGCGGAGATGGCCAGGAACGAGGCGCCGAACAGCGTATCGGGACGCGTGGTGTAAACTTCGATCTCGCTGCAGTCGGCCGCCGCGCGGCTCGGCTCGGACAGTTCCCAGCGGATCGTGAGACCCTCGGAACGGCCGATCCAGTTCTTCTGCATCAGACGGACCTTGTCCGGCCACTGATCGAGTGTATCCAGCGCGTCGAGCAGATCCTGGGCAAAATCGGTGATCTTGAAGAACCACTGCGTCAGTTCGCGCTGTTCCACCAGCGCGCCGGAGCGCCAGCCGCGCCCGTCGATCACCTGCTCGTTGGCGAGAACCGTCTGATCGACCGGGTCCCAGTTCACCTTAGACTGCTTGCGGTAGACCAGGCCCTTTTCCATCATGTCGAGGAAGAGGTGCTGCTGGCGATGGTAATAATCGACGTCGCAGGTGGCGAATTCGCGCGACCAGTCGAGCGACAGACCCATGGATTTCAGCTGGGCCCGCATGGTGGCGATGTTCTGGTAGGTCCATTCCTTGGGATGGACCTTGTTCTGCATGGCGGCATTTTCCGCCGGCATGCCGAAGGCATCCCAGCCCATCGGGTGAAGAACGTTGAAGCCGCGGGCACGCTTGTAGCGCGCCACCACATCGCCCATCGCATAGTTGCGCACATGGCCCATGTGAATGCGTCCCGACGGATAGGGAAACATCTCGAGCACGTAATATTTGTCGCGCGGGTCGCCATTGTCGGTCTCGAAGGTTTTCGCTTCGGCCCACTTCTTTTGCCAACGGGGTTCGGCATCCCGCGGATTGTAACGTTCGGTCGCCATTTCAATGAAATTCCGGGTACGAATAAGATGGGTGACCTTCACCACGAATGGCAGGGAGCGTCAAGTTTTGGCGGCGTTTCCGGCAAATTTCCGCTTCACGCCCTTGGCATGTGGGGGACATGCGGCTAATCGCCAAGGGTCCGATCTCAGGGAGTGTGCGCAATGGATGTCGAGGAACGACTGGCGGATGTCCGCCGCAAGATCGCAGCGGCCGAAGACGAGGCGGGCCGCGCGTCCGGCAGCGTCACGCTGGTTGCCGTCTCAAAGACCTTCGAGGCCGATGCCATTCGTCCGGTGATCGAAAGCGGTCAGCGGGTGTTCGGCGAAAACCGCGTGCAGGAAAGCGAAGGCAAGTGGCCGGAACTGAAGGCTGAAACGCCCGGTCTCGAACTGCATCTCATCGGCCCGCTGCAATCCAACAAGGCGGCCAATGCGGTTGCCCTGTTCGACGTGATCGAGACCATCGACCGCGAGAAAATCGCGCGCGCCATCGCCGACGAGATGAAGAGGCAGGGGCGCACCGTTCGGCTCTATGTGCAGGTCAATATCGGCATGGAGCCGCAAAAGGCGGGTATCAAGCCGAAGGAGACGGTCGCCTTTGTCCGCTTCTGCCGCGAGGAACTGGGGCTTACCATCGAAGGATTGATGTGCATTCCGCCGGCCGAGGGCAATCCCGGCCCCTATTTTGCGCTTCTTGCCAAGCTGGCGGCGCAATGCGGGGTGGAGCGGCTCTCCATGGGCATGTCCGGTGATTTCGAGACGGCGATTGCGTTCGGCGCCACCAGCGTGCGCGTCGGCTCTGCCATTTTCGGCCATCGTTGACAAATGCCAGACTTTTGACGGAAGGCGTGCCCCTTTCGTCGGGCTTCACCCGTGTCTGATCCCTCCCTAAACTGCCGCTGGAGGACGTGGCGGATCAAGGGAGGAAAACATGAAGAGCCGATATCATTCGGTCTATGAAGGCTGGCTGCAGGACCCGGCGGCGTTCTGGGCAGAGGCCGCCAAGGACATCCACTGGTTCACACCGCCGGAGACGATCTTCGACAAGGACCAGGGCGTCTATGGCCGCTGGTTTGTCGGTGGCGAAACGAACACCTGCTACAACTGCATCGACCGCCATGTGGCCGAAGGGCGCGGTGCCGAACGGGCGCTGATCTTCGACAGCGCCATGACCGGCGAAAAGCGTATCTTGACCTACGACGAGCTGCTGGTGGAAGTGCAGGCGGTGGCCGCAGTCCTGAAGGGGCTCGGCGTCGGCAAGGGTGATCGTGTGATCATCTACATGCCGATGGTGCCGGAGGCGATCTTCTCCATGCTGGCCTGTGCCCGCCTTGGCGCCATCCATTCGGTGGTCTTCGGCGGCTTTGCCGCGCATGAACTGGCAACACGGCTGGATGATTCGGAAGCCAAGGTGGTGATCAGCGCCAGCTGTGGCCTGGAGCCGGGCCGCGTCGTCGCTTACAAGCCGCTGCTCGACCAGGCGGTCGATATGGCGAAGGTCAAGCCGGATTGTTGCCTGATCCTGCAGCGAGACCAGATGCATGCGGTGCTGCGCTACGAACATGGCGACATGGATTTCGCCCAGGCGGTGGAAGCCGAAAAGGTGAAGGGAACCGTCGTCGCCTGCGAGCCGGTGGCGGCCACGGATCCGCTTTACGTGCTCTACACCTCCGGAACGACCGGCCAGCCCAAAGGGGTGGTGCGGGATAATGGCGGACATATGGTGGCCCTCAACTGGACCATGCGCAATCTTTACGGCGTCGAACGGGGCGAGGCCTTCTGGGCCGCCTCCGATATCGGCTGGGTCGTCGGCCATTCCTACATCGTCTATGCGCCGCTGCTCGCCGGCAATCCAACCGTGGTCTACGAAGGCAAACCGGTCGGCACGCCGGATGCGGGCGCCTTCTGGCGCATCGTCGAGGAGTATGACGTGAAGGTGCTGTTCACCGCGCCGACAGCGTTTCGCGCCATCCGCCGGGATGATCCGGACGGCGATCTCGTGGCGAAGCATGATCTCTCCGGCATGCGGGCGCTCTTCCTCGCTGGCGAACGGGCCGATCCGGAAACGCTGAAATGGGCCGAACGGGTGCTGAAGGTGCCGGTGGTGGATCATTGGTGGCAGACCGAGACCGGCTGGCCGATCGCCGCCAATCCGCTGGGGCTTGGCCTTCTGCCGGTCAAGCACGGGTCGCCGACGCTGCCCATGCCCGGTCATGCGATCGAGGTCGTGGATGATGCTGGTCATCCGGTGCCGGCGGGAACGCTCGGCAATATCGTCATCAAGCTGCCGCTGCCGCCCGGCTGCCTCGTCAGCTTCTGGAAGGCGGACGAGCGGTTTCGCACTGCCTGCCTGGACGAGTTTCCGGGCTACTACAAGACGGCCGATGCCGGCATGGTGGATGAGGACGGTTATGTCTTCGTCATGGCGCGCACGGACGACATCATCAACTGCGCCGGCCACCGCCTTTCGACCGGTGCTATGGAAGAGGTCTGCGCCATGCATCCGGACGTGGCTGAATGCGCGGTCATCGGCGTGGCGGATGCGCTGAAGGGTCAGATTCCTTGCGGTTTCCTGGTGCTGAAGAACCGCGTGGAGCGCGACCCGTCGCTCATCACGCGCGAGATCGTCGATCTGGTACGCAACGAGATCGGGCCGGTCGCGGCGTTCCGCACGGTGATGATCGTCAACCGGCTGCCGAAGACGCGGTCGGGAAAAATCCTGCGCGGGACGATGCAGAAGATGGCCGATGGCCTGCCCTGGAGAATGCCGGCCACCATCGATGATCCGGTCATCCTGGACGAGATCGGCGAGATCCTCGCAAAGCATGGCTATAGCTGCAATCGGCAGGCCCTCAGCGCCTGACGCGATTTGACCGAATACGCAAAAGCCGGGCATGTGGCCCGGCTTTCAGCAGACAGTCTCGGAGAACGGCGACTTAGAAGTTGTCGTCTTCGTCCTCGTCGCGGCGGGTGGACTTCAGCGACGAGAGTTTTGCGAAAACGGCGTTGGCGTCGATTTCCTTCTCTTCTTCGCGCTCGTAACGATAGCCGAGGTTTTCCGTCTCGGCGGCGGCCTGCAGCGTGGCGCCGAGTTCGGCAGTTGTCGGCAGCGGACGGTTCTTCGAGGCGCGTTCCACTTCCAGGTCCAGGTCGATCTGGCTGCAGAGGCCAAGCGTCACCGGATCCATCGGCGTCAGATTGGCCGAATTCCAGTGGCTGCGGTCACGGATCTGCTCGATCGTCGATTTGGTGGTGCCGACGAGACGCGAGATCTGCGTGTCCTTCAGTTCCGGATGGTTGCGCACCAGCCAGAGGATGGCGTTCGGGCGGTCCTGGCGCTTGGAGACCGGCGTGTAGCGCGGGCCGCGGCGCTTGGATTCCGGCACCCGCACCTTCGGGTCGGAGAGCTTCAGCTTGTAGTTCACATCCTTTTCGCCGCGGGCGATTTCATCGCGCGACAGCTGGCCCGTTGCGATCGGATCGAGACCCTTGATGCCCTGTGCGGCCTCGCCATCCGCAATTGCTTTCACTTCAAGCGGATGCAATTTGCAGAACTGGGCGATCTGATCGAAGGACAGCGCTGTGTTGTCGACGAGCCAGACCGCCGTCGCCTTTGGCATGAGCAATTGTTGAGCCATGGATATGATCCTTCTATCGTCCGCGCCGGTGTCGCGGGCCGTGGGCTGTACCACAATGTTCCGGGAATTGACGGGCTCTATAACTGCAATTCTCAGAAATTGCAATTGTTCAAGCGGCATGACCCTTTGTCTAATTGCCGCCATCGAACCAGCTGATAAAACTAGATACCAAGGTGGCCGCGCGGTTCAAGCGAAGGTCGTGGAGGAATGAGGAGGATTTGATGTCGGAAAAAGTCTACCCGGTCCAGAAACAGGTCAAGGCACGTGCACTGATCGATCGTGACAAGTACCTCAAGTGGTACGAGGAAAGCGTCGAGAACCCGGACAAGTTCTGGGGAAAGCATGGCAAGCGTATCGACTGGTTCAAGCCGTACACGAAGGTCAAGAACACCTCCTTCAAGGGCAAGGTCTCGATCAAGTGGTTCGAGGACGGGCTGACCAACGTTTCCTACAACTGCATCGACCGTCACCTGAAGACCCATGGCGAACGCACCGCCATCATCTGGGAAGGCGACAACCCGTATATCGACAAGAAGATCACCTATAACCAGCTCTATGATCAGGTCTGCCGGCTGGCGAACGTCTTGAAGAAGCACGGCGTCAAGAAGGGCGACCGCGTCACCATCTACATGCCAATGATCCCGGAAGCGGCCTATGCCATGCTGGCCTGCGCCCGCATCGGCGCGGTGCATTCGGTTGTCTTTGGCGGCTTCTCACCGGAAGCGCTCGCCGGTCGTATCGTCGACTGTGAATCGACCTTCGTGATCACCTGCGACGAGGGCGTGCGCGGCGGCAAACCGGTGCCGCTGAAGGAAAACACCGACAAGGCGATCCATATCGCGGCTCGCCAGTATGTCACCGTCAACAACGTGCTCGTGGTGCGCCGCACCGGCGGCAAGGTCAACTGGGCGCCGGGCCGCGACCATTGGTACCACCAGGAAATCGCCAGCGTGAAGGGCCACTGCGAACCGGTGAAGATGAAGGCGGAAGACCCGCTGTTCATCCTTTACACCTCCGGTTCCACGGGCAAGCCGAAGGGCGTGTTGCACACCACCGGCGGCTATCTCGTCTATGCCGCGATGACGCACGAATATGTTTTCGACTATCACGACGGCGACATCTACTGGTGCACGGCCGATGTCGGCTGGGTCACCGGCCATTCCTACATCGTCTACGGGCCGCTGGCGAACTGCGCCACCTCGCTGATGTTCGAAGGCGTGCCGAACTTCCCGGACCAGGGGCGTTTCTGGGAAGTGGTCGATAAACATAAGGTCAACATCTTCTACACCGCGCCGACGGCGATCCGGTCGCTGATGGGGGCGGGCGACGAATTCGTCACGCGCTCCTCACGCTCCAGCCTGCGTCTGCTCGGCACCGTCGGCGAGCCGATCAATCCGGAAGCCTGGGAATGGTATTACAACGTCGTCGGCGACAAGCGCTGCGCCGTGGTCGATACCTGGTGGCAGACCGAAACCGGCGGCCACATGATCACCCCGCTGCCCGGCGCCACGGATCTGAAGCCCGGTTCCGCCACCCTGCCCTTCTTCGGCATCCAGCCGCAGCTGGTCGATAACGAAGGCAATGTGCTGGACGGTCCGGCTGACGGCAATCTCTGCATCACCGACAGCTGGCCGGGGCAGATGCGCACGGTCTATGGCGACCACGAGCGTTTCATCCAGACCTACTTCTCCACTTACAAGGGCAAGTATTTCACCGGTGACGGCTGCCGGCGGGATGAGGACGGCTATTACTGGATCACCGGTCGCGTCGATGACGTTCTGAACGTGTCGGGCCACCGTCTCGGTACGGCAGAAGTGGAATCGGCGCTGGTGTCGCACAATCTGGTGTCGGAGGCCGCCGTTGTCGGTTATCCGCACAACGTCAAGGGCCAGGGCATCTACTGCTATGTCACGCTGATGGAGGGCAACGAAGGCACCGATGCGCTCCGCCAGGAGCTGGTGAAGCACGTGCGCCAGGAAATCGGACCGATTGCGACACCGGACAAGATCCAGTTCGCGCCGGGCCTGCCCAAGACGCGCTCCGGCAAGATCATGCGCCGTATCCTGCGCAAGATCGCCGAAGACGATTTTGGCGCACTCGGCGATACCTCGACGCTCGCCGATCCCGCCGTCGTGGACGATCTGATCGCCAACCGCCAGAACAAGGCGCCAGCCGCCGCCTGACCGATCATCGCGGCGGATGTGTCCCACATCCGCCGCGTGACCATCCTTTAATGCTGGATACACAGATCGTTCTTGCGACCTTTGCCCGCATAGTGTGTGGCAAGTCCGGCGGCCATCATCTCGCGCGCCGGATTGCGGCCATCGGCCAGCGCCACATCGGCCACGATCCGACCGAAATATTTGTCGGCGGCAATCTTCGTGAGTGACACCTTGGGCGAGGCACTCGCCATCTCCTCCAGCAAATGCCGGACCTCATCCGCGGCCTGCCGACCCTCCGCGCAGGCCGATCTGAGTTCCGGCGTGTCGATGCCTCTGAGGCGCACATAGACCTCGACCGTCTGCTGCGGCCAGGGGCGGGCGAGAACCAGCAGCGTGTCGCCATCGATCACCCGCACCACGTCTGCCGAAACAGGGCCTTCCACCACCGTTTCCGCATAAGCGGCGACCGGAAGGAGAGGCAGAAGCAGAGCGATGAGCGTGCGCTGGACTATCATGGATAAGAATATATTCCGTCGCTACCAGACCCGTCAATAGGAATAACGGCCTATCATGGGTTCAAGCGCGGAGATAAGCTTCCTCTCCCTGCGCCCAGCCAAGCCGGAGCCTTCGCCCGTCCGGCAGCGTCACGCAATGTGCTGGTCCCTCCGTTGTCGAGGGAAACAGAGCGCAGAAGGCTTCGAAATCCCCCCGCCAGGCGCGGGTGCGGGAAAAGGAATGAACAATCATCGCCGCTTCCGCCGTCTTGAAGCGCTTCGCCTCGATCACGGCCGCCGCCGTCCGGTGCAGGAGTTGGTAGCGGATCGACGGGTCGAGCGGTGCCTTGAGCCCCAGGCAGTCGCAAATGGCGGCCAGACGGGTTTTCTTTCCGTCAGAGGCCTTGTCCAGCCATTCGCCCAGCGTCGGACCGAAGGGTTCCTCCACCTTGCCTTCCACCATCACCGAGCTGACTGTCTCGCCAAAACGGACAAGCGCAAAAATGTCGCTCTGGCTGTCGCGGCGACCGCCCGGCAAAGGCACCTTGTATTCCGGGATCGCCAGCAGAAGTGTCGGCTTCTCCGGAAAAAAGGTGGCGATTTCCGGCGGCAGGCCGTCATGGTCCTGCCAGCAGTGCGCGAGCGTGCGGGCGGAATAACCGGTCCGCCACTGTTTGTCCGGTTCGGCCAGCAGGCGCTGCCAATCTGCAGCCCCCAGGCTTGGCACAAAAATCCTCTGCCCCACCATCGACGCCCCTGCCCGGTGTTGTCGCCACAGGAGACGCAACGTAGCGGTGTTTGGCAAGAGCGCCTTTAGGCGGTGAGGCCGGGTGCCTCGTAACCGGTGCGTTCGACATATTCGAGATAACCGCCGCCATACTGGTGGATGCCGTCCGGCGTCAGTTCCAGAACCCGGTTAGAGAGGGCGCCGAGGAAATGGCGATCGTGGCTGACGAACAGCATGGTCCCCTCGAAGCTCGACAGCGCCTTGATCAGCATTTCCTTCGTGTCGAGGTCGAGGTGGTTGGTCGGTTCGTCCAGCACCAGGAAGTTCGGCGGATCGAACAGCATGGCCGCCATTACCAGCCGGGCCTTTTCGCCACCGGACAACACCCGGCAGCGTTTTTCCACGTCATCGCCGGAAAAACCGAAACAGCCGCTGAGCGCCCGGAGCGGCGCCTGGCCGGCCTTCGGGAAACGTTCTTCCAGCCACTGCAGGATCGTGCTGTCGCCCTCCAGAACATCCATGGCGTGCTGGGCGAAATAACCGAGCTTGACGCTGGCACCGAGATTGACGACGCCCTGGTCTGGTTCCGTCGAGCCGGTGACCAGCTTGAGGAGGGTCGATTTGCCGGCGCCGTTGACACCCATGATGCACCAGCGCTCGCGCCTGCGGATCATGAAATCCAGCCCCTCGTAGATCGTGCGGGAGCCATAGGCCTTGTGCACGCCCTTGAGGGTCACAACGTCTTCACCGGAGCGCGGTGCCGGCAGGAAATCAAAGGCCACCGTCTGGCGGCGGCGCGGCGGCTCCACCCGGTCGATCTTGTCGAGTTTCTTCACGCGGCTCTGCACCTGGGCGGCATGCGAGGCGCGCGCCTTGAACCGCTCGATGAACTTGATTTCCTTCGCCAGCATCGCCTGCTGGCGTTCGAACTGCGCCTGCTGCTGTTTTTCGTTCTGCTCGCGCTGGCGTTCGTAAAACCCGTAGTCGCCGGAATAGCTGTTGAGCGAACCGGCATCGATCTCGATGATCTTGTTGACGATGCGGTTCATGAATTCGCGGTCGTGCGAGGTCATCAGCAGCGCGCCGTCATAGGTCTTCAGGAAGTTTTCAAGCCAGATCAGGCTTTCGAGATCGAGATGGTTGCTCGGCTCATCGAGCAGCATCACGTCCGGGCGCATCAACAGAATGCGGGCGAGCGCCACGCGCATCTTCCAGCCGCCGGACAGTTTGCCGACATCGCCATCCATCATCTCCTGGCTGAAGGAGAGGCCCGCCAGCACCTCGCGCGCCCGGCCCTCCAGACCATAGCCGTCCAGTTCCTCGTAGCGTGCCTGCACCTCGCCGTAACGCTCGATGATGGCGTCCATCTCATCCATGCGGTCGGGATCGGACATGGCGGCTTCCAGCTCGTGCAGCTCGGCAGCCACAATGCTGACGGGGCCGGCACCGTCCATCACCTCCGCCACCGCCGAACGTCCGGCCATTTCGCCGACATCCTGGTTGAAATAGCCGATGGTGACGCCCTTCTCGACCGCGATCTGCCCCTCGTCCGGCTGTTCCTCGCCGGTGATCATGCGGAAGAGGGTAGTCTTGCCGGCACCGTTCGGCCCAACGAGGCCGATCTTCTCGCCCTTGTTGAGGGCCGCGGAGGCTTCGATGTAGAGAAGCCGGTGGCTGTTCTGCTTGGAGACGTTTTCGATACGGATCATAGGGTCTTTGTCGCGGGGCTGGTGCCGGGAGGAAAAATCGGCGTCCTTATGGCACGCTCCGGCCCGGTTGTCTCCCATCGGTGTCGCAAAGCCGGTCGATGCCCGAAAATGCCACCCCCTGCCCTCCGCCATGCCTTGAGCAGGGTCGCGTTCGACAGTATGACGTGCAGCATGTTCATCTTGGCCGCCCCTGCAACCCAGTCTCAGGAGATCAAGCGCAGCCGGTTTCTGGCCGTCGCGGCACCGGTCAGTGATGAAGAGGCCGCGCGTGCCTTTCTCGCCGAACACAGCGTGCCCGACGCCAATCACAATTGCTGGGCCTGGCGTCTCGGGCAGGCTTACCGATTCACCGATGACGGTGAGCCGAGCGGAACGGCGGGAAAACCCATTCTGCAGGCTATCGACGGACAGGAGCTCGATCAGGTGGTGGTTCTGGTCACCCGCTGGTTCGGCGGCACGCTGCTCGGCAGCGGTGGGCTGATCCGCGCCTATGGCGGCACGGCGGCGCTCTGCCTGCAATCGGCGGAGAAACGGCGGTTTGTTCTGCGTCAGGAGCGATCCGTTGCCCTGGTCTTCAGCGATCTTGCTCTCGTCAAGGCGCGGCTCTCCGGTTTCTCCGATGTCAGTGTCGCACGTGAAACCTTTACCGAAAACGGTGCCGTTCTCGATCTTCTCATCCCCGATGCCGACGTGGATGTTATCCTTGGCCTGATCCGCGACCTGACCAGCGGTCGGGCGGAGGTCATTTCTTGACGGATGCGTGCGCATCTGGAGAGACTTGGCGAACGTGACGAAACAAGTGCCGGAACGTGCGTTGCTGCAAAGACGGAGAGAGGAACGATGGCCGCCAAGACGCTGAATGCAAAGAACCTGGAAGCGCTGGGCGCGCCAAGACTTGCTGAACTCTTGATCGAAATCAGCACCGGAAGTGCGGCGCATAAACAGCGGCTGCGGCTGGAACTGGCCGGAAGCCAGAGTGTGGCGGAGGTGGCGCGCGAGATTCGCAAACGTCTCATCAGCCTGCAGCGGGCGAAAACCTTCATCGACTGGCGCAAGGTGAAGGCGGCGAAGAAGGATCTCGAAACCCAGCGCGTTGCGATCCTCACCAAGGTGGCGCCGGAGGATCCGCGTGAAGCCTTCGATCTGATGTGGCAGTTTCTGGGCTTGGCGGAGTCGATCTTCGATCGCAGCGATGACGGCAGCGGAACGCTGGTTGCCATCTTCTATCAGGCCTGCGCCGATGCCGGCACCCTGGCCAAGGGCGCGGACCTCGGTGAAGACGTGCTGGCGGACAAGACCTTCGCTGCCCTCAACGACAATGATTACGGCCAGTACGATCCGCTGATTGTCGAAATGGCGCCGGCGCTCGGCCGTAAAGGTCTGGAGCGGCTGAAGACGCTGTTGATGGAAGTCCAGAACGCGCCGAAACGCAAACCGAAGGACAGCGAACGCGAGATTATCGGCTGGGGCAGTAGTGGGCCGGTCTATCTGGACGAGATCCAGGGCAGACGCGACGAGTCCATGACCAAGATCGCGCTGCAGACGATTGCCGATCTGACCGGCGATGTGGATGCCTTCATCGCCCAGCAGCCGGCCAAGACCCGCAAGGTACCGAAGATCGCCGCAGAGATCGCCACCCGCCTTCTCTCTGCAGGGCGCGCCGCCGAGGCACTGTCCACGCTGGATGCGGCGGACTCCCCCCGGTTCGGCTGGCCGTTCGAATGGGAGGAGGCTCGGGTGGAAGCGCTCGAGGCGCTGGAACGGCTGGACGACGCACAGGATTTCCGCTGGGCTTGCTTCGAAACTAGTCTCAACCACCACCATCTGCGCGCCTATCTGCGCCGCCTGCCGGATTTCGATGATATCGAGGCCGAGGAAAAGGCCTTTGCGCATGTGCATCGTTTTGCGGACGTGCACCAGGCGCTTCACTTCTTCATTGAATGGCCAGCGCTGGCAGAAGCGGCAAAGCTGTGCGTGGCCCGGCACACAGACCTTGATGGCGACCGGTACGAACTGCTGTCGCCGGCTGCAGAGGTGTTATCGGAGAAGCAGCCGCTGGCAGCCACCCTTCTCCTGCGCGCGATGATCGATTTCACCCTCGATTACGGGCGGTCGAGCCGCTACAAACACGCGGCCCGGCACTATGTGGAATGCTGCGGCTTTGCGACGCGGATCACGGATTACGCCGGCCTGCCGAGCCATGAGGAGTATGTTTTGGCGCTGAAGAAGAAGCACGGCAAGAAGTCGGGCTTCTGGAGTCTCATCGCTTGACGGCACAGGACCTGGACGGCGCCGGTCCTGTGCCACTTGTGCTTAATCGGCAATGGGTAGGGCGCGCGACAGTTGCTCCCGGATATAGATCTCCAGCAGCCGCTGGCTGACGGGGCCGACATTGCCGGTGCCGATCGCTTGGCCATCCAGGCTGACGACGGGGGTGACGAAGCTCGTGGCCGAGGTCAAAAAGGCTTCGCTGGCGGATTTGGCGTCCTCGACCGTGAAGGCGCGTTCATGGGCGACAACGCCGGCTTGGCGGGCGAGATCAACGATGGAGCCGCGGGTAATGCCGTGCAGCAGCGCATTCGACAGATCGCGGGTGATCAGTTCTCCCTCGGCCGTCACAATGTGAAAATTGGCGGAACTTGCCTCGGTGATGAAGCCGTTCTCGACGAACAGCACGTCATCGAAGCCGTTGCGGTGGGCTTGCGTCTTCTGCACTGATGAATAGAGCAGTTGCACCGTCTTGATCTGCCGCTCCGACCAGCGGCCTTCCGGCACCGTCTGCAGGGAAAGACCGGTCTTCCATTTCGGATTATCGAGAACGCGCTTGGCCTGCGTGAACATCACGAAGCTCGGCGTCATCGTCTCGGGGAACAGGAAGTCGCGATCCTGCACGCCACGGGAGATCTGCAGATAGATGAGCCCTTCCGTGATGCCGTTGCGCTTGGCGATCTCCTTGTGCAGCGTCAGCAGCTCGGCGTCTTCGACGGGCATGGCAATGCCCAGCGCATCGAGCGAGCGGCGCAGCCGTGCGGCGTGGCCCGGATAATCGATCAGTTTGCCGTCAATGACCGCGGTCACTTCATAAATGGCGTCGGCAAACAGGAACCCGCGATCGAAGACCGAGACCTTGGCTTCGGTTTCTGCGAGCCATTCGCCATTGAGATAAACGGTCCTGTTCATGATCCTGCCTCTGCCTGTCCATGCCTATCGGGGATGTGACTGTCTCGCATCGCGACAATCCTGGTGCAAGCCCCCGGAACCCTGGCGGGGCGGTCCGGGTTTGCCGATTTGTCGTCTGGAAGCGGGTTCCAAGGCCCTGATTTCCCGAGGGGATTTTGCGAGCCGTTCCGGAGCCACCCCGATTTTCGTATCAGCGAAACAAATAATTCAATTCGGATAATAATATTAAATTATATTGCGGTGCGGCGAACGCCGTGAAATCATCTCCTTCAGAACAAGCCGAAAACGGCACTTCCAGTGGAGAACAATGATGAAAACCTTCCAGAAATCCGGCCTTGCCGGGTTAACGCTCCTGCTTGCCCTATCCCATGCCCACGCCGAAGGCACCATCAAGACCGCGCTTGACGGAACTTTCGCGCCGCACGCCATGCCGACGCTCGACGGCAAGGTGGAAGGCTTCAATGTCGATCTCGTCAACCTGATCGGCGAGCGCCTCGGCAAGAAGGTGGAGCTGACGTCCGCCCAGTTTTCCGGCCTCATCCCGGCGCTGCAGGCCAAGACCTATGATTTTCTCGCAGCCCCGGTGACGGTGAACAAGGAGCGTTCCGCCAACCTCCTCTTCACCGAAGGTTTCATGGATACCAACTTCGCCTTCGTCGTGCCGGCCAAGGGCCCGGAATACAAGACGCTGGCCGATTTCAAGGGCAAGACCATCGCCGTGAACAAGGGGTCTGCCTATGACAGCTTCCTGCGCGAACGGGAGGCGGAGTTCGGCTGGAAGGTCGAAAGCTACGGCACGAACACCGATGCGGTGGCCGCCGTCATCGCCGGTCGTGCGGATGCCAACCTTGCCGGTGCCACGGTTGCCGCCTGGGCTGCCAAGCAGAACCCGCAGGTAAAACTCTCCTATGAATACCCGACCGGCCTCGTCTGGGGTCTCGCCTTCCGCAAGGACGACGTGGCAGGCCGCAACCTGATCGACAAGGCGATCGAATGCCTGAAGATCGACGGCTCCATGGCAAAACTGTCCGAAAAGTGGTTTGGCGTGACGCCCACCGCAGGGACGACTATCGTGACCCCGACCAAGGGGTACGGCGTTCCCGGTTTCGAAGGCTATGCCGAGGATGATCACAAGCCCTCCTGCGATCTGAAATGAGTGGAGTTGGACGGCGGGTTCGCCTGCCGTCCCCTGCATGCGGGAGCCGTCGATGACCCACCGTCCCATGCTCGAGATCGTTTCGCTTCAGAAGCGGTTTGGTGACACCGTCGTCCTGCGCGACATCAATCTGAAGGTCGCGCAAGGCGAACTCGTCTTTATCATCGGCCCGTCCGGTTCGGGCAAAAGCACCATGCTGCGCTGCTGCAACCGCCTGGAGGAACCCTCGGGCGGCGACATCATCGTTGACGGACGCAACATCATGAGCGGCACCAGCCGCGATCTCGATCGCATGCGATTGAAGGTCGGCATGGTGTTTCAGGGTTTCCACCTCTACCCGCATATGAGCGTGGTGAAGAACGTCATGCTCGCGCAGTGCAAGGCCCTGGGTCGCTCGACCGAAGAAGCGCGCGCGCGTGCCATGGACATGCTGGACCGCGTCGGCCTTGCCCACAAGGAAAGCGCCATGCCTGCCGAACTTTCCGGCGGCCAGCAGCAGCGCGTGGCGATCGCCAGGGCGCTGGCGCTCGATCCGCTCGTGATGCTGTTTGACGAACCGACCTCGGCGCTTGATCCGGAGCTGGTGGGCTCCGTGCTCTCCGTTATGAAGGATCTGAAGGCCAAGGGCATGACCATGCTGGTCGTCAGCCACGAAATGGGCTTTGCCCGCGAGACGGCGGATCGCGTCGTCTTCATGGATGGCGGGGTGGTCGTGGAGGAAGGTGCGCCGGAAGACATCTTCGGTGCGCCGAAGGCCGAGCGCACGCGCGCCTTCCTGTCTCGCGTCACGCGGTGATCGGGATGGCGAATTTCCTCACGACCTTCTTCAACCCGGATGTCATGGCACGCTATCTGCCGGATGTGCTGTCCGGCATGCTGGTCGCCGTCTGGATCGGGCTTGCGGTCGTCGTGGCGGGTGTCGTTCTCGGTCTCGCGCTCGCCTGCCTCAGAACCTACCGTATCCGGATCTTTGATCTCCTGATCATCTGCTTTGCCGATATCTTCCGGGCGCTGCCGCCGCTCGTCTTGATCCTGCTGCTCTATTTCGGTCTGCCGGGCGTCGGCATCCGGCTGTCAGGCCCGATGGTCCTGTTCATCGTGCTGTCGCTGACGCTCGCCGCCTTTGCCGAAGAGATCTTCTGGGCGGGTTTTCTGTCGGTCGATCGCGGACAGTGGGAAGCCGGCATCTCCACCGGTCTCGGCTTTGGCCGGACGCTGCTCTATGTCGCCCTGCCCCAGGCCGTGCGCCTTGCCATTCCACCGCTCGTCAACCGGGTTCTGGCGATCACCAAGATGACGGCGCTCGGCTCCGTCATCGGTGTGTCGGAGATCCTCTCCGCCGCCACGACCGCGCAAAGCTTTTCCGGCAGCGCCACGCCGCTGACGCTTGCGGCGATCGCCTATCTCGTCCTGTTCATGCCGCTCGTGTTTGCCGCACGGCTCTTCGAACGGCGACGCGACCAAGCCCAGGGGCGCTGACCATGCAGACCCTCATCGACCAGTTCTTCAACCTCTCGATCATGGCGAAATCGCTGCCGCTGATGCTGTCGGGCCTGTGGATGACGGCACGGTTGTGTGCGGCGGTCATCCTGCTCGGGCTGGCCGGCGGTCTTTTGGTGGCGCTTGCCAATCTCAGCCCGCGCCGGTGGCTCCGGCTGCCCTCCATCCTCTTCACGGATATTTTCCGCGCCCTGCCGCCTTTGGTGCTCTTAATCTTCATCTATTCCGGCCTGCCGTTCGCCGGTGTCGAGATCTCTCCCTTTGCCGCCGTGGCCCTCGCCTTTCTGCTCAACAATTCCGCCTATTACGCCGAAGTCTACCGCGCCGGCATCCTCTCCGTCGGCAAGGGCCAGTGGGAGGCGGCGCGTTCGACCGGGTTGAGCCAGACCCAGACGCTCAGAAGCGTGATCCTGCCGCAGGCGATCCGCAACGTATTGCCGGATCTGTTGTCGAACACGGTCGAGGTGGTGAAGCTCACCTCGCTTGCCTCGGTCGTTTCGCTCTCCGAACTTCTCTACGCCGCCAATATGGCGCGTTCGATCACCTATAACGCCTCGCCGCTGGTTCTGGCGGCGCTCATCTATCTCGTCATCCTGTGGCCCGTGGTGCGGCTGGTCAGCCGTTTCCAGCGTCGGCTTGCGGCGTGACGACCGAACATCGGAAGGACTTATCCCATGACACGCATGATCATTGCCGGCGCCCAGCTCGGCGCCATCCAGAAAGCCGACAGCCGGGAAGCGGTGGTCTCTCGCATGATCGACCTCCTGGAACAGGCCGCGGCGCGCGGCGCGGAGATGATCGTCTATCCGGAACTGGCGCTCACCACCTTCTTCCCGCGCTGGTACATGCCCGACTGGAACGAGGTCGATACCTGGTTCGAACGGGAAATGCCGAACGGTGCCACCATGCCGCTTTTCGAGCGGGCTCGCGCACTCGGCATCGCCATGACCTTCGGTTATGCGGAACTGACGCCCGAAGGCCGCCGCTTCAACACCTCGATCCTCACCAACCGCAAGGGTGAGATCGTCGGCAAATACCGCAAGGTGCACCTGCCGGGGCATGACGAATACGATACGTCGCGCGCCTTCCAGCACCTGGAAAAGCGCTATTTCGAACCGGGCGATCTCGGCTTCAACGTCTGGCGCAACGAAGGCGTGATCATGGGCATGGCGATCTGCAACGACCGCCGCTGGCCCGAAACCTATCGCTGCATGGGCCTGCAGGGCGTCGAGCTGATCACCATCGGTTACAACACGCCGGCGGTGAACAGCCAGATGAGCGCCGAGGGGTTGGAGAAGCGCCTGTTCCACTCGGACCTTTCGCTGCAGTCCGGTGCCTACCAGAACGCCACCTATGTCGTCGGTGTCGCCAAGGCCGGCGTGGAGGACGGGCATCCGCTGATCGGCGGTTCGATCATCGTGGATCCGGATGGCTTCGTGCTGGCCCGGGCCGAAACGGAAGAGGACGAACTGATCGTGGCCGATTGCGATTTCGACAAATGCGCCTTCGGAAAAACGACGATCTTCGACTTTGCACGCCATCGCCGGATAGAGCACTATGGCCGCATCACGTCCCAGACCGGCGCCATCATCGACGTCTAGTTCGCAGGAAATTCCCGATGCAATACGATACGGTCATCCACGGCGGAACAGTTGTTACGCCTTACGAGACGTTCAGGGCGGATGTCGGCATTGCCGAGGGACGGATTGCAGCTGTCGCCGAACGCCTCAACGGTGGTGAGCGGCGGATCGATGCCGGTGGCCGGCTTGTCCTGCCGGGCGGCATCGAAGCGCATTGCCACATCGCCCAGGAAAGTTCGTCCGGTGTCATGACGGCGGATGACTATTATTCGGGCTCTGTCTCGGCGGCCTTCGGCGGCAATTCGTGTTTCGTGCCGTTTGCCGCCCAGCATCGCGGCCAGTCGATTGCCGATGTGATCGCCACCTATGACGGGCGGGCGGCACCGAATTCCGTCATCGATTATTCCTATCACCTCATCATCTCGGACCCGACGCCGGCGGTGCTTGAAGAGCTGCCGGGCGTCTTTCAACGCGGCATCACCTCGTTCAAGGTCTTCATGACCTATGACCTGATGAACATCGGCGATGGCGGCATGCTCGACATCCTGACGGTGGCGAAGACCCACGGTGCGCTGACCATGGTGCATGCGGAAAACAACGAGATGGTGAAGTGGATGAACCGGCGCTTTGCGGCAGCCGGCCTCACCGCGCCGAAATACCACGCTCTCAGCCGGCCGGAACTCGCGGAAGAGGAGGCGATCAATCGGGCTGTTTCGCTGGCTAAGCTTGTCGATGCCGCCCTTTTCATCGTGCATGTCTCGACCCGCGGCGGTGCCGCAATCGTGCGGCGCGAAAAGCTTGCCGGAACGAAGCTGTTTGCCGAAACCTGCCCGCAATACCTCGCGCTGACACGGTCCGATCTCGACCGCCCCGGCATGGAGGGTGCCAAGTACATCTGTTCCCCTCCTCTTCGCGACCAGGAAACGCAGGAAGCGTTGTGGCAGCATATCCGGTCAGGCACATTCGAAAGCGTCTCTTCCGACCACGCTCCCTACCGGGCAGATGCCTCCGGCAAATTTCTCAACGGCATGGATGCGCCCTATCCGAAAATCGCCAACGGCATGCCCGGCATTGCCATGCGGCTTCCCTATCTGTTTTCCGAGGGCGTAGCCAAAGGCCGGATCACGCTCGGTGACTTCGTCAAGCTCTCCAGTTCCAACGCTGCGCGCGTCTTCGGGCTGGACCGCAAGGGGTCGATTGCCCCCGGTTTCGATGCGGATATCGCCATTTGGAACCCGGAGGAAACCCGCAAGGTCACGCTCGACATGCAGCACGACAACATGGACTACACGCCCTTCGAGGGTAACGAGATCACCGGCTGGCCGGAATTGGTGATGAACCGTGGCCGCATCGTCGTGGAGAAGGGCACGCTCAAGGGGCAGGCGGGGGATGGACGTTTCGTGGCCCGCAAGCCGGTCGATACCGGCGCCATGCCCGGCCATCGTGCCGTCGAGTTCAAGATCGCGGCAGAATTCGGCCAGGAGATTGCACCATGATGAAGAGCGTCCCCCCGACCATCCTGGTGATCAACCCGAACAGTTCCGAAACCGTCACCGAAGGGCTGCGGACGGCGCTTTCCGGCTTTTCCTTTCCCGGTGGCCCGGTCATCGAATGCCTGACCATCGCGCACGGGCCGCCCGGTGTCGTGACACAACGGCATGTGGATGAGGCGGCGCTGCATACCGCGGCGGTGATCGAATCGCGTCCGGATGCGGCGGCCTATGTGCTTGCCTGTTATTCGCAGCCGGGCCTCGATCTCGCCCGCTCGATCACCAGCCGGCCTGTCTACGGCATCCAGGATGCCGGCGTTCTGTCGGCCCTGGCGCTGGCGGATCTGTTCGGAGTCATTGCCGTTGCGGAAGCCTCCATTCCCCGCCACCTGCGCAATCTGCGCCGTCTCGGCGTCGATCAGCGGCTGGCGGGCGAGGTTGCGCTGGAGGGTTCCGTCAGCGTTGCCGAGAGCGGTCATGGCGAGGAAAGCTACGGACTTCTCTTGAAGGCGGCGCAGAAGCTGAAGGGTCTTGGCGCTGGCGCCATTGTGATGGGATGTGCCGGCATGTCCGGTCATCGGCGGCGGCTGGAGGAAGAGGTCGGCTGTGCCGTCATCGATCCCACCCAGGCGGCGGTCGCCATGGCCTTCGGCAACCTCGTCACGGGAGCCGCATGACCGATTCACCGACAAAACCCGACGTGTCGCTTCGGCTTCTCGAGATCTTCGATGCGATCATGCGCTGCGGCACGACCGTGGAGGCCGCCGAGCAGCTGGGGATCTCCCAGCCGGCCGTCTCCAACGGCATCCGGCAGCTGGAGGCCCAGACGGGTGTGACCCTGTTCGAGCGTCTGCATCGCCGCCTGCAGCCGACGGAAGAGGCCGTTGCCCTGCATGAGGATATCAAGCCTGTCTTCGGTCTCCTCAGAGGGTTTGCATCGCGCGCGCAGGATATGCGCCAGGGTGTGTCCGGAAGGCTGCGGGTGATCTCGACGCCGCCGCTTGGGCATACGGTTGCGCCGCTTGCCATGCGGCGGTTCCTCAAGGAGCGCAAGGATGTCTCCGTTGCCTATGATGTGCGGCGGCTGGAACACGTGGTAGAGGCCGTGCAGAGCGGCCATGCCGATCTTGGCCTTGCCCTTGCACTGGAACGGCATCCCGCCGTCAATGTCGAGGTTCTGGCGCGCACGCACATGGTTGCCGTCCTGCCGAAGACGGAGAAGGTGTCCGGCAGCACGGTGAGTGCGGAGACGCTGGCGAAAGGTGACTTTGTCGGGCTGGAGATCGAATCGAACCTCGGCCAGAAGGTGCGGGCCGCCTTCGAGCGCGATGGTGTGGCCTACAAACCCCGCGTCGAGGTGCGCTACTGCGCCACCGCAGCGGTTCTTGCCAGCGCGGGCATCGGCTCTGCCGTCATCGATCCCTATACGGCCGCCTTCAATGCCGGGCTTGGCGTGATCGAACGCGGTTTCCTGCCGCCGATCGAAGTGGCGGCGGTCCTCATCACCCGCAAGGGCATTCCCCGCTCCAGGCTGCAGCATGCCTTCATATCGGAAATGCGCAAGGCGTTGACGGATTTTGCCGCCGGCGGCATGCAGACGATCTTTGGCCCCCGGTAGATCCATGACAGAGACCCATACCCATTTCGATTTTCAGGCGCTGTCCGAACGCGAGCGCTACAAGCTTTTGATCGGCACCGTCATTCCCCGCCCGATCGCGCTCGTGACGACCGTCAGCCAAGATGGCCACGCCAATGGCGGTCCGTTCAGCTTCTTCAATGTGTTGACGCATGATCCGGCGCTTTTGGCGATCGGCATCGAACATCATCCGGACGGACGGCCGAAGGACACGGCCCGCAACATTGCCGAGACCGGCGAATTCACCGTGCACATCGCCGATATGCCGCTGATGCGGCAGATGGAAATCTGCGCCATCAAGTTCGGTCCCGAGGTCGATGAACTTCAGGAGGCTGGCCTGACGACCGTGCCGGGCCGGATGGTCAAGAGCCCGCGCATCGTGGCGGCCCCGGCGGCCCTCGAATGCCGGCTCCATACGGTGCTCAAGGTCAGCCCCGCCCGCGACATCGTGATTGGCGAGGTCGTCGGTGCCTTCATCCGCAGCGATGCAGTCGATGAAAAGACGTTTTATGTGGACCAGGGACTGATGGATGCCGTTGGCCGCCTGGGCGGCGCGCTCTATACCAGAACGCAGGACCAGTTCGAGATCAAGACCCAGACCGTTGACGAATACCGGCGCCTTAAGGCCTCGGCACAAGAAAAAGCGCGTGAGGACAACACACCATGACATTCTCCACCAGTTCCCGGGGCGTTTATGCCATCGCCACCACCCCCTTCCTGCAGGACGGGTCGCTCGACACGGCCTCGATCGACCGGCTGACCGATTTCTACCAGGACAGCGGCTGCAGCGGCATCACCATCCTCGGCATCATGGGGGAAGCGCCGAAGCTTGAGCCGGCTGAAAGCCGGGCGATCATCAAGCAGGTCGTTTCCCGCGCACGCATTCCGGTGATCGTCGGCGTGTCGGCGCCGGGCTTTGCCGCCATGCGCTCGCTTGCCCGCGATGCGATGGATCTCGGCGCGGCCGGCGTGATGATTGCGCCCACACCCTCGTTGCGCACCGACGATCAGATCGTCACCTATTTCGGCCAGGCGATCGAGGCGGTCGGTGACGACGTGCCCTGGGTGCTGCAGGATTACCCGCTGACCCTCAACGTCGTGATGTCGGTCGGTGTCGTGGCAAAAATCATTTCCAACCACCCCTCCTGCCTGATGCTGAAGCACGAGGACTGGCCGGGGCTGGAGAAAATCTCGAAGCTCAGGGCAATGCAGAAGGCCGGCGATCTCCGGCCCTTCTCGATCCTCTGCGGCAATGGCGGCATGTTCCTCGATTTCGAGCCGGAACGCGGTGCCGATGGGGCGATGACCGGCTACGGTTTCCCCGATATGCTGACCGAACTCATCGATCTCTCTGCCGCCGGCAAGCGCGACGCCGCGCATGATCTCTTTGACGCGCATCTGCCGTTGATCCGCTACGAACAGCAGCTCGGCATCGGCCTTGCCGTGCGCAAATACGTGCTGAAACGCCGCGGCGTCATCACCTCGGATGCGCAGCGCAAACCGGGCCTGGCGCTCTCAGAGACGGCCCGCGCCGAAGTGGACTACCTCATCGCCCGGCTGGCCCAACGCGACAAGCGGGCCGCCTTCTGAACCATCTCGATTGGCCGGTCTGTGGTTTCACGGACCGGCCGATAGAGACGAGACTAGCTTACGCCTCGACGGTTTCGCGCACATCATCCAGCAGGAAATGCACGATCACATAGCGCGTCGTGTAGTGCTTACCGCTATCGGATACGCTTTCCACGCTGCCACCATCGGAGGGATGCCAGCTGCGGTAATGCGGATTGGTGGTAATCAGCGTGATCGCCTTGCCCGAAAACCGCCCGCCGAGGCGATACCGGGCTTCCGCCAGCGGCCAGATGCTCTCAAAATCCTGCTGCCGCAGCCGAACTTTCAAGCCCTTGCGCGGGATCGCCTTTTCCGGCGGATAACCGTCCTCAGCCACCGGCTGGATATGAAGCTCCACCTCCTCCGCCTCATCCAGCAGAACGGCATATTCATCTGGCCACATCCGTCTCACGGTTTGCTCCTCCCAAAGCTCTGCGTCACTCACCATCCGGAGTGTAACCGTTATGTGTTGAGAGGCAATGCACGATACCTCGCCAGACGCGCATCCGGCAGCAGCTTGATGACTTTCGAAGGGGGTCAGTAAAAGCGGTGCGCGATCAAGAAGCCGGTTTTCTTCCCGCAGGACGGATCGTCTCTCCTGCGGGAAGAAGGCGTGCCGACAGTTGACCAGCGGATAGGTTAGAGCTGGGGCGGGACGAATTCCGCTTCGATCAGCAGATCGACATCTTCGCCGAGCGCGGGCACGGCAATACCGAGGCCCCAATCTGTGCGATGGACGACGCCTGTGGCTGAGAAGCCCAGGCGGGGCTTCTTGTCCATTGGGTGTTCGGCGACCGAGCCATTGAAGTGCACGTCGAGGCTTGTCGGATGTGTTTTGCCCCGGAAGGTGAGGTCACCGGTGACGGTTGCCCGCCCCTGCCCCGTGATCGTAATCGCCCGAGTTTGGAAGGCGATCGGCTTTGCCGCGAGGAAATCCTCGCCGCGGCCGATCTTGCCGTCGAAATCCTCGACGTCAGGAAAGGGGAAATCCCTCTTCACCGAGAGCGGATCGACCTTCACCGTCAGGTCCGACGTCTCCGGCTTCTCGGCATTCAGTCGAGGCGTGCCTCCACCCCGGTGAAGCGGGCGGTGTAGTTGGAGAGGCCGAAATGGCTGATCTTCCAGGTGAGGCTGGTATGGGCAGGATCCGTTACATAGACCCCGGTCGGCGTAGTGGCTTCCTGGGCGGCGAGAACAGGCGAAACCGGGGCAAGGAGAAAAAAAGCGAGTGCGAGCCGTTGCATTGCTCTTCTCCTTAAGCGGCGCGTTTCAGCCGGCCGGCGAGATCGCCGAAGGCTTTGGTGTCGAGCGCGGGACGGACGGCAAATTCGATGACCGCGTCAAAGATTTCCGGCGGGGCAAGCTTTTGCATTGCGCCGAGCATATCGGCGCGTTCCAGCGGGTTCATCGCCGGGATCATGATGCGCATGAAGGCCATATTCGTCTCCGGCGAGAGCGACGAGACGATCCGCATTTCGATCGCCGAAAGCTCGTCATCGGTAAAGCGGTTCCAGAGGGCCCGGGCGGTAACCGTTTCTTCCTCGTGCATATGAGCCAAATCCTCGGCGAGATAGGCGGCGAAGGCGAGGTAGAGCTTGCGACCGGTGGCGCGGCGATGCATGGGCCAGGCCGTTTCGACCGCGCGGGCAAGTGCTTCCAGTTGACCGAAGGCCTCGCGGTGGTCATCGTGCTGGTGATCGACGGTATCGGTGGAAGCGCCGCGGGCGGCAAGGGCTGCGTGAATGTGCTCGTCTTCATGGCATACGTGGGAGGCGGCGAGCGTCAGATAGGTGCGCAGCAAGGCCAGCACCTCTTCGGTGTCTTCGCTTTGGTCGAAATCCGTTGAGCCGAGCCGAACCAGAAGTTCGCAACCGGCCTTGCGCAGCCCCTTGTGCACGGCGCCGTAGAGATCGAAGCGCCCGTTCAAATCCGGGATCGCGGTGATGGAAGTGGGGGTATGCGTCATGATCTTGTCCCTCTCGTTAGTCCGCCGGAACCCTCATCCGGCGCGAATGGGAGCGGGATAAACCAAGCCCAAAGGAGGAGCTTCCTAAATCCATCCTAAGCACACGCCCCGATTGCTAAGACTTTCCTAAGCTTTTATCGTCGAGCGTGGTTTGGGAGGACGGGCAGTGCTGGCAGCCGAGGTCGCCGCGTTCATTGAAGGGCAGGTCATGATCCTGGTGGCGACGCGCGACGAGGGTCATCGACCGATGATCGGGCGCGGCTCTGGCGCACGGCACGACCGCGCCTCCGGGCTCGTTCACGTGCTGGTGTCGCAGAGCCAGTGGCCGCTGGCTGTAGAGCATGCCCTGCCCGGCCGACCGATTGCCACCACCTTCGTGCAGCCCGACAACTACCGGTCTTTCCAGATCAAGGGCCAGATCACCGCGAGCGGACCGGCAGACGACGCAGCCACCGCCTGGGGCCGTCACTATGTAGAGACACAGCTCGCGCTGATGGCACAGCTCGGCGTCACGCGCCTGCAACTGTCGAGCACGCTGAGTGATCGGGATCTCTGGCATATTACCTTTCGCCCGAGCGACATCTTCGAGCAGACGCCGGGGCCAGGTGCCGGGCGACGTTTCCAGACGACGGAGGCTGTTGCGTGATCCCGCTTGCTCACCTGCGCGACAGTTTTGAAGGCGTCATTCCCTCGGTCATCGCAACGACCGATGCGGATGGACTGCCGAATGTCTCCTATCTCAGCCACGTGCACATCATTGATGATA
Organism: Allorhizobium pseudoryzae; assembly: GCF_011046245.1. Classification (NCBI taxonomy): domain Bacteria; kingdom Pseudomonadati; phylum Pseudomonadota; class Alphaproteobacteria; order Hyphomicrobiales; family Rhizobiaceae; genus Affinirhizobium; species Affinirhizobium pseudoryzae. The sequence continues at coordinate 1,590,840 of NZ_CP049241.1, read as the reverse complement.
CCCACGTGGCACTCTCCAACCAGTTTCTTTCAAAAACTGCCGTTAATGTGGCGGCAAACGGGCTGGCGACGGTGATGGTTGTCGATGGCTTGACCGGTGCCCAGCACATTTTGGATCTCACCTTCGAGCGCTCTGAGACCGAGGGGCCGTTGTTCGAGCGGCTCTCGGCACATCTTTCAATCCTTGAGCAAAACATGGCAGGAATCATGCGGCTGAAGGCTGCGGACATATATCGCGTGCGCGACTGCCGGGCGGTGCCAGCCCCTCACCCGCTGGAGGCTGCAACCGCGCTCAAGGCTCCGGATTTGATGGAACCCACGGCGCAGCTCTCGCGGATGTTGGCTGAAGCCGGTGATACGGAGAGCCTGCTGGATACCACCCTTGACGGCCTTGCCCGGCTGTTCGGCATTCGCCACGCGATGGTGCTGGTGCCGGACGACAGCGGAAAACGCATGATCACGATTGCGACTATCGGCTATGAGCGCTTCGGCATTGGTGCTGAAGTGGACTTTGGCGACGGTATCATCGGCATTGCTGCGGCGACGCGGCAGACCGTGCGCATCACCGACCTTAGCCGTGGCCGGCGCTATGTCGAGGCGGTCCGCTCCATGGCCGGAATGGAAGGTCCTGGCAGCATCCCGCTTCCGTCCCTTGCGCTTCCCTTCAGCCAGATCGCCCTCCCGATGATTGCCCAGGGACGGCTGGTCGGCCTTCTGTTTGCCGAATCCGAGGCGCGTTTCGCCTTTCGCCACCGCGATGAGCAGGCGCTGAGCCTGATTGGCGCACAGCTTGCCCAGGCCCTGAGGCTGGCTGAACAGGATCGGGACCGTCCGCATGCGGGCGAGATTGTGCCCCTCCATCCGCCGGAACGCGTTGCCACGGCCGGTCTGTTTCAGCTGCGCTTTTACCCCCGTGACGGGTCGCTGTTTCTTGGAGACGATTACCTGATCCGCGGCGTACCAGGCCGCCTGCTCAAACATCTGATCGAAGAGTACCTGAAATCGGGAAAACAGGAATTCCGCAACCGCGAGATTCGCCGCGAGGCAAGCCTGATGCTGCCCGATATCAAGGACAATCTGGAAACGCGCCTCATTCTCCTGCGACGGCGGCTTGCAGAAAAAGGTGGCCCGATCCGGTTGATCAGCATGGAGCGCGGACGGCTGAGACTGGAGGTCGATGGCCAGCCTGAGATTGTCATCATCGAGGCTTGAAGTGAGAGCGAGATCGATCGGCTCGCCACTCCGAAGCTACTTCCAACCAGACAGGCTCTTCTGTCCGGATCTCCGTCCCAAATATGAACCTAATTTTCAGGGTCAACGGCACGCGGATCAGCGGAAGTTCATGCCGTGCGGGGACGGGAAACGAGTGCCTCAAGCGCGGGCACAGCCTGCCTCGGCGCAGACTCAGAGCTTGATGCAGGTTACAAGATCTCGTCCAGAACCTCGTGAACCCCAAAGGGACATGATGGCGGAGAGGGTGGGATTCGAACCCACGATACGGTTGCCCGTATGCCGCATTTCGAGTGCGGTGCTTTCGACCACTCAGCCACCTCTCCGGTCAATCTGGTCGGCACCATGGCGGTGCGGTGCGCTACATAGCGATGAACGGGGCGGGTGGCAGCTCGCATGGCGATCGCTCTGTGAGCCGCCAGTGTGCCGAAAACGCGACTACATCGGCGGCGCAGGCTTGCTTGCTCTTTCCTCACCTGCCGCAGGTCCGAAAACTTACCTCTTTTGTTCGAGCGCCATGCAAGTTATCGTCCCCTTAATGGGGAACTTTGAATTGATCAGGCTACGGACGCCGCTGGACCGGCAGGACCAACTCGAAAATTTGAGTCCGCTGGGTCCGAGGGGGCGGTAGGTGGCTGCAAACACTGAACAACAACAAGCTGTCAACTCCCTGGACGGCCCGGTCTTGATCGTGGCAGGGCCTGGGTCTGGCAAGACCTTTTCATTGGTTGAACGGACGGCGCATCTGCTGACCTCTCGGGATGTGCAGCCTGAGCGAGTGCTAGTCTCTACCTTCACTGAAAAGGCGGCGAAGGAATTGAAGACCCGCATCACAGACCGGCTTCAGCGAACTAGCATCAAGGTCAATCCGCTTGATCTCACGGTCGGCACTCTGCACTCCATCTTTATCGATATCATTGACGAGTTCCGGGCCTTTTCGACCATCCGGCGTAACTATACGATCCTGGATCAGTTCGATCAGCAGTATTTCATCTTCCAGCGCCTTGGCGAGTTCCGGGCAATAGAGGGCCTGGAGGCTTACCTCAGGCAATCTGCCACCCAATCTTCATGGAGGACGGCGGAAACGCTGTGCGGCTATCTGAACAAGATTTCGGAAGAGGCCGTCACCCCGGAGGCGTTGGCCAAGGCTACATCGGAAGAATTGCAGCTCCTCAGTAAAGCCTATGTCTGCTACCAGGAGCTTCTCAAGCAATATAATTACATCGATTTTTCGACCATCCAGGTCGAGATTCTGCGATTGCTCGATCTCCCGGAGGTGGCGAAGCAACTCACCTCCCGCTTCGATTACCTGATGATCGATGAATACCAAGACACCAACACCATTCAGGAAAAGATCGTTTTGAAGCTCGCCTCCCGGCACAACAATATCTGTGTGGTGGGGGACGACGATCAGGCTCTCTATCGGTTTCGTGGCGCATCGATCCGCAACATCCTGGAGTTCCCCGCCCGCTTCCCGACAGGTGCCTGCAAGCAGATTTACCTGACTAAGAACTACCGCTCCCACCCCGACATTGTGCACTTCTACAACGATTGGATGGGGCTGGCCGATTGGACGGGGGCAGAGCGGAACTATCGCTTTCCCAAGACCATCGAAGCGGCGGGCGATGATCGTGCCGAGCGCCCGGTCGTATTCAAAGTATCTGGCCAGGACGGGCAGGATAACTGGGCCAGTGAAACGGTCGACTTCCTGACTAAGCTGCGGGGTGACGGCATCATCAAGGATTGGAACCAAGTCGCCTTCCTGTTCCGCTCTGTCCGCAATGACAAGGTGGTGGCCTTCGCCAACGACCTAGAGGCGGCGGGAATCCCGATCTTCGCCCCCCGCTCAAATATGTATTTTGACCGGGAGGAGATCAGGCTGTTGATCGGGGCTTATATGTTCCTGTTTCCGCAATATGGGCAGGTCAGAGTCACCACGCCTGGGATGAACCTAGCCGTCTGGTCCTATTACGATAGCTGCCTCGGGGATTTCATCGCCCATTTGAAGTCCGGATCGGATGACCAGATAGCTGCCTGGCTAAAAGATAAGGCAAAGGCCCATCTGACATTGAGGGAGAACACCAACTACTCCTTCGCCGGGCTGTTCTATCAGTTGATCCAGTTCCCCACGTTCAGCGGCTTTCTGGGAGAGGATGTAGCCCATGCGGGTGTGCGGGATAGCCGCCCGGCCCGCAACCTGGCAAAGTTCTCCCGCCTGCTGAACAAGTATGAATATCTCTACAACGTCATCGTCATCCAACCCGACCGGCTGGAGAAAGACTTGGTGACGCTGTTCAACTACTTCTTTCGCTTCCTCTGGGATGGTGGGATCGAGGAATATGAAGACGGGGCGGAATACGCCCCTTCCGGCTGTGTGTCGTTCATGACGATCCACCAATCGAAGGGATTGGAATTCCCCATTGTCGTCACCAACTCACTGGATGCCGTCCCCAGGAAACAGCGTCACGCCCTGGATGACCTATTGGAAAACGAGTTCGGGGAAGGCGGCCCCTTCGAACCGCTCGACCGAATCAAGACCTTCGACTTCTGGAGGCTGTTCTACACCGCTTTCTCCCGCGCTCAGAACATGCTGGTGCTTGGCTGTCAGGAGAACACCCCCAAGAGCAGGGGCCAGCGCAATGTCCCTTCTGCCTATTTCCAGACCACCTATTCACCCCTGAAGCCATGGCGGGAGCTGCATTTCGATCCTGCCTTGGTGAAGCTGGCGGCGATCAAGGACACTCAGCTCAAGCAAGGATACTCGTTCACCTCCGACGTGCTGATCTTCGAGGCCTGCCCGCAGCAGTATCGCTTCTTCAAGGATTTGGAATTCGCCCCCGTTCGCACCAATTCTATGCTGTTCGGCACCCTGGTTCACCAGACCATTGAGGACATCCACAACGCCGTGCTGCGTGGCGAGGAGAGCAAGGTCACCGCCGAACAGATCGATGCCTGGTTCCGAACCAATTACGCCAACATTTCCCAACGGAAGCGAGTCTATCTGGGCGAGCCGGTGCTGCGGATTGCCCGCCGCCATGTTGCGACCTATGTCGAGCGGGAGCGCAACAATTGGCACCGTCTGCGGGAGGCCGAGGTCGAGCTGAGCCTGCTGAAGGAGGATTACGTCCTGACAGGAAATGTCGATCTCATCCAGGCCGATGATGGGGCTTGGGAGATCATTGACTTCAAGACCGAAAAGAAGCCCGACCTGATCGATGATGCCGAAAAGCTGGCCCGCTATCGGCGCCAGTTGCAAATCTATGCCCATCTCTTCGAGGAGAAGCGGGGGGTGCGGGTGGAACGGATGGCGCTCTATTACACGGGCGAGGAATCTGGCAATCCTCGGATCAACTTCAATCGGGAATCCTTGGACATCAAGGGCACCATCGATCAGGTGGATAAGGTTATCGGCAAAATCGTTGCAAGGGACTATAGCTTGCGAGAGCGACCGGAAAAGCTCTGTAAAAACTGCGATTTCCGGTCTTTTTGTGACATGACTTTTTGCCGGGCCTAATCGTCACGGCTGGATTTGAGATAGAGTTCGAAGGGGCGGCATGAGTAAGAGTAACCAGGAAGCGTTTGAGACTTTTGAGTTTAACCTGCCCCCGATCCGGGGATTTCCGGAGCTTCGTTGGGCAGGCAAGCGGCCCTTCAAACACACTCAGTATTTTCCAGCCCAGAAGAAGGAGTCCTATGGCGATCCCATCAATGGTTGGTGGAACCGCATTTACTGGGGCGACAACTTGCAAGTGATGTCACACTTGCTGCGGGAGTTCCGGGGGAAGGTGAATTTCGCCTACATCGACCCCCCATTCGACAGCAAAGCCGACTACAAGAAGATTATATCGGTAAAAGGTAAGCAGGCTGAAAGCGATCACTCCTCATTCGAGGAAAAGCAATACTCCGATATGTGGGCTTCTGATTAATTCTTGCAGTTCATATATGAGAGAATAGTTCTAATTCATGAACTTCTTGAAGAGAGCGGCGTAATCTATGTTCACTGTGACCACAGAAAGAGTCATCACATTCGGTGTATATTAGATGAAGTTGTCAATCGGCACGGAAACTTGACCCCATATCGGCGTCCAATGTTGACCCCCATGTTGACGATCAGCACCTGGATCGCCCGGCGCTGGCCGGGGTTGCAGAGGGCGAACCAGGTGCGAGTGATGGGGCTCTTCGGCTTTAGCTTTGAGAGCGGTTTTTGAAGCGCCAGGACTCGTTGCCAGTTTCGACGATCTCGCAGTGATGGGTCAGCCTGTCGAGGAGCGCGGTGGTCATCTTGGCGTCGCCGAAGACGGTTGGCCATTCGCCGAACGCGAGATTGGTGGTGACGATGATGGATGTGCGCTCGTAAAGCCTGCTGATCAGATGGAATAGAAGCTGGCCGCCGGCCTGGGCGAAGGGCAGGTATCCGAGTTCGTCGAGGATGATGAAGTCCAGGCGGTTGAGATAATCCGCGGTCCGGCCTTGCTTGCCGCTGCGCGTCTCCGTCTCCAGCCGATTGACCAGATCGACGACATTGTAGAAGCGCCCGCGTGTGCCGTTGCGGATGAGCGCGCGGGCAATCGCGATGGCCAGGTGGCTCTTGCCGGTGCCCGTGCCGCCGACGAGAACAACATTGCGCTGATCGGCAACAAAGGCTCCGGTGGCCAGATCGCGGACAAGGCCTTCATTGACGGGTGTGTTGGCGAAGTCGAAGTCGTCGATGTCTTTGGCGAGCGGCAGTTTGGCGATGCTGAGCTGGTAGCGAATGGAGCGCGCCTGTTTCTCGGCGATCTCGGACTGCAGAAGATCGCCAACGATGCGCGGCGGTTCATGCTGGCGCTTGATGCCGTTGCCCATGACCTCGTCATAGGCGCTGCGCATGCCGTAGAGCTTCAAGGTGCTCATCAATTCCAGAACCTGTGTGCGTTCCATCAGCTTGCCCTCCTGAGGCTGTCATAGCGTGCGCAATCGGCGACCGGCTCATGGGTCAGCCGCAGTGCATCGGGGATTTGTAGGGGCGCAGCCGGAGCCGGATCGCGACGACGCGCCAGGATGTTCAGAATGACGGCAGCCGAGCAGACACCCTGTTCAAGCGCCTCCTGACAGGCGGCCTCCACGGCCGTGATCCCGTCGCCTGGCACGCATCCGAGGATAGTAACCATTTGCCGATCGCCATCATCGACTGTCTTCAATCGCTTGCGGACCTTCTCCATCGCCGCTGGCATTACCCAGTCGCGGAACGGCGCGCCATTGCGAAGAGCGCCGGGTTTGCGGGCCAAGACAGGCACATAATGCCAGGGATCATAGACCGTCTCGCCGCGTCCGAAGCTGCGCCGATGTTCGGCGATGACCGTGCCATCCTGCTTGACGACAATCCGGTCGGCATAGGCGTGGACTTCGACCGGGCGGCCGACTGCCGTTGAGAGGACCGAGTATTTGTTGTTGTCGAAACGGACCGTGCAGGTCTTGGACACCGAGGCCGGAACGCAGTGAAAGCCGTCGAACGGACCGACATAGGGAACGAGACTGCCGCGCTCGGCCTCGAACATCTGCCAGATCGTCTGGTCGGCCTGTTCCGGATGGTTGTGCGCCTTGGCATAGGCAACACATTTATCGAGCAGCCAGACGTTCAATTCCTCAAGGCTCTTGACCCTCAGGCGCGGGGTGAAGAAGCGTTCGCGCACCAAGCCAACCTGGTTCTCGACCTGCCCCTTCTCCCAGCCGGAGGCGGGTGTGCAGGCGACAGGCTGAACGAGATAATGACTGCACATCTGCAGGAAACGGCGATTGTATAGCCGCTCCTTGCCGACGAACACGGCCTCCACTGCCGTCTTCATGTTGTCGTAGATGCCGCGTGTGCAGGTGCCACGGAAGAAGGCAAACGCCTTGTCGTGGGCGTCGAACACCATCTCCTGGCTCTCGCGCATATAGGCGCGGGCAAATATCATGCGGCTGTGGCAGAGCCGGACATGGGCGACCTTTACGGTCGTCGTCGTGCCATTGATCAGCACGATCTCGTGGCTCCAATCGAACTGGTAGGCTTCGCCGGGTGCATAGTAGAGAGGCACATAAGCCTGCGCCGTCGCTGATCCGCGGTTCTTCGCCCAACCCTTGGCGTAACGGCGGATCGCATCATAGCTGCCGTCGTATCCGAGCGCCCGCAGCTCCTCGTAAATCCGGATCAGCGTCAGCCGTTCGCGCGATGGCCTGCCTTCGTTCGTCACGAGAAACTGCTCGATCTCCGCCTTCCAGGCCCCTGTCTTCGGCAAAGGTTGCCGCTCGCGCTCGTAAGAGAAGTCGGTCTCATCGGTGCGCAATATCTTGCGGACCGTGTTGCGGGAAACATGCAGTTCGCGGGCGATCTTCTTCATCGACCAGCCTTGAACATGAAAGGCCCGCCGGACGCGCGCAATCGTATCCACTCGCTTCAACTCCCTCTCCATCCGCCGTCAAAAGACGGATGGTCAGATAAATCCGAAGGGGGTCAAAATTGGACGCCGATTACCCCGCTAATGGGGTCAATTTTGCACGCCGAAACACAGCAATGGCAATACGGAGAACATTAGTGAATACTGAAGTTGACGTTTTGCGAAAAACCAACGAAACGGGCAGAAAGCGACAACTTAACGTAAACTTCTGTCAACTTAGCGCCCATAAAAGCACGAATATCGTGGCTTTATCGGGCATTAGATTGACAGGTTCAGCGAGATGAAGCCCAAGAAGTTGACACGGCAGCACATCTAGAGATTGAAGTGCCAACTTTTGGCAACATCTCTATGCTTGTATCCACCGTGATAGATCTACCCTAGGCGGGCTACGAGATCGTCGGCGCTGAGATGAGTGTAGCGCTTCAGCATCCGGAGCTCCTTATGCCCGGAGATACTGCTGACTTCGACAATATTCAGACCCCGCTCGAATAGCCGGCTAACGCCCTCGTGGCGCAAATCATGAAAGCGCAACTGCTTGATGCCCACCCTGATGAGTAATCGACGCCACGCCTGCTCCAGAGCTCCCGGCGTCATTGGAAAGACGGTCGATTCATCGACTGGCGCCCGTTCCCTCCAATCCATCAGCGCGTCAAACGCACGCTGAGACAATGGCACCTCGCGACCTGAGCCGTTTTTAGTCAAGGCAAGCGTGATCACCCGTCGATTGTGCGAGATGTCGGACCAGCGCAGACCAAGGATCTCCCCTCGACGCATCCCTGTCTCAATGGCGAGGATCAGCAGCGTCTTGAGGTATGGTATCTGTCCGCCGTCGCATCCATCGAGAAGCCGTTGCTCTTCGTCGCCGGACAGTCTGCGGCTGCGCTCATTGCGGATCACCGGACGACGAACCAGCTTCACCACATTCTTTGCCAGCGGTAGACCCCAATCGCGGATGGCGACCTCAAGGACATGGCTGAGGATCGCAAGCTCGCGGACGGTCGTAGATGGAGCTACCGACTGCAGCCGCTCGTCGCGAAACGACGCGATGTCCTGCTGGCTCAGTCCGATCAGCGTCCGGTAGGCAAGATCATGACGACGCAGCACGTCGATCCGCTGGATCTCTTGCACTGACCCGCGCTTGGTCGGCGAGATCTCGCGTTGGTAGCGCTCCAGGAGCTGCCCCAGCGTCGTGCTTTCGAGGATCTTGGTATCTGGAGCAACGCCGAAGCGATCGACCCGAGCTTCCAGATCGCGCGCCCACTTCTCGGCTTCCTGCTTGGTGTCAAAGGACTTGCACCGTGGCTTCATCCCACGCCGACGCACCTGAGCTTGCCAGCGTCCTCTGAGCTTCCGGATCGTCGCCATGTGACCTCCAATCGATGTTGAAGGTCACGCGTAGGATGCCCCTAGAGGGGTGCCAAGGACTATCGCGGCAGTCATTGAACTACCAGGGAAGGCGCGCGGGGCATGTTGCGCTGGCTTGCTGAGCAAGACGGAAGGCGTCGTAGGTCAAATGCAATTTTCGGTTCCCAAACATCACCGGTTGCAATTAGGCTAGTGCAGTGAGTCAATTTGGGATCTGAATATGCTTCTTCGCGACACTTCAAACTGGACCAACCTTGAGGAAACGAAAGGACTACTTTTCCTGGTCCAGAGACTCGAAGAGCTCACCTTCCCCTACTCCCTTGATAGCTACAAGTCCCCGACGATGTCAGTCCAAGGGCTACTCTTGGAGTCATTGACCCTCATTCGGGAGTGTCAAACCCTCGGAGAGCAAAATTTTGAAAAAGCGATGAACTCTTTGTCGCATATAATTGACGAAATTCGGCTTCGGCTGAAAGGTAACTTTATAGCAAAGTCGGTCTCATCTCTGAACCTAGATACCCTAACAGCACATAAGGGCGAGAAAGAACCTATCACTGAGGTCGAGCGGCGATTCAAAATAGCCTATGCAGAGCTGAATAGTCAGTCATATCTGCACGAGATAATATCAAATATCATAGAACTGGGGAACGATGGAAAGAACAAGGCGAAACTAGACTTTCTCGCCAGAGAATTTTCCTCGTTCCTACAGTCCAGAGAAGTTTCTAGAGAGCACATGCAAAATGTCCTTCAAGATTTCTTCTGGAAGGACAATGAAATAAAAAACACCACCCAGTTCAAGCAGTTTTGTATTCAGGTATACCCGCACCAACACAGATTCTGCGTTGTATTCGGAGTTGCATCAACGCTCGCAGCTATAGATGCCAAGACGTTAAGGCGCGCAAACGCCACAATACTCCCGGCAGATCTAGATGAAGAAATTGACGAAGATATTTCGGAGGGCTTCTATGAAGCACTTATGAGTTTTAAAGAAAGCGTCGGATATCCCCACCTATGCATGGCATTTGCAGAAGCAACAGATTACAACTCGGCAGTAATAAAAGCTCGAAATAAGATTGAAGAGGTATTCAACTTTCTGAGGGTTTTTAGCCACAAGTCTTTTCTCGATATATCCGGGTCGGCGCTCGTCGAACAAAATTGCTGCGCAGGAGAAAGACGAATACTCCAGTCTTCAAACAATAATATGCATTTTATAAGAGACATGAGGAAGGCAAAGGCAACCAGCGTATTAAAGCGTTTCTCCGAAGTGATTTCTTTAGACGTTGGACACGACTCCCACAAATTTAATAATGCAGTCAACATCCATGGCATGAGTTTGAATATATCAAGTCCTGATATCCAGCTGGTAAACATATGGACGTGCCTGGAAACACTGGTCCCAGCAGGCGGAAGCGGGTCAAAAATATCGCACGTTGTTAAAAACGCAGTTCCAATCATTATGCTTGGATATATGAATAGATTGATATCCAACCTTTTATTTGATGTCCTTCGTTGGAGTAGGCCAAATTTTAAAACCGCTTTATCGATGGCAAAAATCCAAGATGAAACGGACATAAAATCGAAATTCGTCAGCTTACTAACCAGAAATGAAAATATTGAAGCACTTGAGTATCTGCTTAAAAGCTGTGGTAATTTTGAGTTACTTAGAAACAGGATATACAACCTGTCCGTCTTGATGTCAGACAGGGACAATACAATGGAGAAAATCAACAGCCACCAACAAATGGTTGAGTGGCAGATACATAGAATATACAGGACAAGAAACAGCATCGTTCATTCCGGAAACAGTCCAGCATATACGAAATATCTTGTCGAAAACGCACATGATTTCTTTGATCAAACGCTGCTTTTCTGCCTTGAGCTCTCAGCCTGGAAGAATGAGTTCGATACGTTCTTGTCGTGCTTTGATTACGCCATCGAGCAGTATCGATCGTATTTGCAATCGCTGAAATCGGACTCAGAGTTTCCGGTAGTATGGCAGCTGCCTAGATATCGAGACAAATCTATTGTCTTCGGCGAGGAGTAGGTGACGATTGTTTGGCAGCAAGCGAGTCATCCGGGAAATTTGCAGACCGACACGATGTGCTACGCCGACCAGTGCAGGCGGAAGCCAACCCTGCCGCGGCGAGTAGCAAATCGAGAAACGATAGCGCCTCAAGCGTGGCCCTAGCCAATTTCGGCAGCGTAACTCAAAGTCGAGAACAGTGGGGCAGCTATGGAGAAACCCTTGCACCCCAAGGGTCCATGATGGCGGAGAGGGTGGGATTCGAACCCACGATACGGTTGCCCGTATGCCGCATTTCGAGTGCGGTGCTTTCGACCACTCAGCCACCTCTCCGGTCAATCTGGTCGGCACCATGGCGGTGCGGTGCGCTACATAGCGATGAACGGGGCGGGTGGCAAGGGAGAAATCGCAGTCTTTCCAGTCTTTTTCCTTGACAGCAGGGAGGGGCTGAATTATCCCCCGCACGTTCAGGTCTGGGGTCGTGTGTCCCGACCAGAACCTCCGGGGCCAAGCGGGCTTCGGTTTCACCGGCAGACCGGTTCAAAAGAGTTCTTCTTTTGCAATCCTGCTCAAACGTGGACTGATAAAAAGACGGCTTTCCGTTTTGGCGGAAAGAGCCGGATCGAACATGAAAGGATAAAAAATGTTCGCAGTCATCAAGACCGGCGGTAAGCAGTACCGCGTAGCGGCCGACGATGTGGTTACGATCGAGAAGCTCGATGTGGCCGCTGGCGAAGTCATCGAATTCAACGAAGTCCTGATCATCGGCGAAGGCGCCGATGCCAAGATCGGCGCGCCCTTCGTGGCCGGCGCCGTCGTCAAGGCTGAAGTGGTCGAGCATAACCGTGGCAAGAAGGTTCTGTCCTTCAAGAAGCGTCGCCGCCAGAATTCCAAGCGGATTCGCGGCCATCGCCAGCATCACACGGTTGTCCGCATCACCGCCATCAGCGCCTGATCGGTCGTTAGGTTTTCGAGAGATTTAAAGGAGAACTCCCATGGCACATAAAAAAGCTGGCGGTTCCTCGCGCAACGGTCGCGATTCTAATTCCAAGCGCCTTGGCGTGAAGAAGTTCGGCGGCGAAAACGTCGTTGCCGGCAACATTATCGTGCGCCAGCGCGGTACGCAGTGGCATCCGGGCGCCAATGTCGGCCTCGGCAAGGACTACACCATTTTTGCGCTCACCGCCGGCAATGTGAACTACCGTACCAAGGCCAATGGCCGCGTGTACGTGTCTGTGATGCCGAAAGCGGAAGCCGCGGAATAAAAGCCGGTAGCGCGTTAAAACAGCCGGCGTCTCATCGACCCGGCTGATACTCGCAAAAGGTTCAGTCTAGAAAACAGGGGAGATGGGGCGCCACCCACCTTCCCTTTTTCTTTGTCCAAAAGGAGGACTGAACCATGCAAGGCGAAATGTTACGGAGCGGCCAGAGCCGGTCGCCCGAAGAGCGGTTGAGACCGCAACGGTTAAGGAGCGATTGCCCCGTCTTATTGTCGCAGAGATTAGTTCTGCGCGCCCCCCACGAAGAAGACATCGACGCCCTTTCCCATCTCGCCAACAACGCCAATATCGCGACCATGGTGTCGCGGATGCCGCATCCCTACACGGCAAAAGACGCCGCCGATTTCGTACGACGTACGAAAGCCGGCGAGATTGGCAAGTGCGTCTATGCCATTACCCGAGCCGATAACGGCGCCTTCCTCGGTTGCTGCGCGCTGGAGCCGCATGCCAATGACGATCTCACGCTCGAGATCGGCTACTGGCTGGGCGAACCCTACTGGAACAAGGGCTATGCCACGGAAGCGGCGCATGCGCTGATCGACATGGCGTTCCGCACGCGCGACATCGACCAGATCGACGCGCGCTGCCGGGTCACCAACATCGCCTCGCGCCGCGTCATCCAGAAGTGCGGTTTCCAGTTCCAGGGCTCCGGCATGGTCGGCTCTCTGGCACTCGGCGGCATGGTGCCGGTCGAGTGGTTCCGGCTGGACCGCAAGACCTGGATGTCGCTGAAGAGCTGGGGGGACATGCGATGACCGCTTCCCTGATGAACCGCCCCCGTGCCACGGAGGGCGTGCTCGGCCCCTGCCCAATCATCGAAACCCGGCGGCTGGTGCTCAGATCGCACCAGATGAGCGATGCCGATGCCATCACCGGTTCGCTCAGCGACTGGCAGGTCACCCGCATGCTGGCGCGCGTGCCGGTGCCCTACAGCCGCGGCGATGCGCTCGACTGGCTGAACTCCATCCAGGCCACCGGTGACTGGTATTTTGCCATTACCGAGGGGGATGGCGTGCATTTTGGGTGCATCTCGGTGGAACTGCAACGGGGTGAATGGCATCTGGGCTACTGGCTGAACCGGTTTTACTGGGGCCAGGGCCTGATGACGGAGGCGGCCGGTGCCGTGGTGGATCGTTTCTTCCGGCGCAAGCCGGAGGAGGTCCTCCACTCCGGTGCCTTTGCCGACAATGCCGGCTCGCTCCGCATCCAGGAAAAGCTCGGTTTTCAGATCCTCACATGCTCGGATCTCTTCAGCCTGGCCCGCAATGCCATGGCTCCACACCTGGAAACGCGGCTGACGGCGGAGAATTTTCGCCGACCGTGACGCTTTCCCACCCGCTCCGGATGGCCGAACCTGCCGTCCGGAGCGGGTGAACATGCGTCTCAGAGGCCACGAGCCACGATAGGCTTTGACGTGGCGGCAAAGCGACGATAACGAAAACCCTTGAAGAAAAATCCGGTTATCGTCTCGATCAACCGCATGACGAACGGGCAGAACCCATGAAATTCCTCGACGAAGCAAGAGTATTCATTCGGTCCGGAGATGGTGGCGCAGGCGCCGTCTCCTTCCGCCGCGAGAAGTTCATCGAGTTCGGTGGCCCGGATGGCGGTGATGGCGGGCGCGGCGGCGATGTGTGGGTCGAGGCGGTGAACGGCCTCAACACGCTGATCGACTTCCGCTTCCAGCAGCATTTCAAGGCGGGGACCGGCATTCATGGCATGGGCCGCAATCGTACCGGCGCCAATGGCGCAGCCGTAACGCTGAAGGTTCCGGTCGGCACGCAGATCTTCGAGGAAGACAATGAAACGCTGATCTGCGACCTGACGAAGGAAGGCCAGCGGTTCCGTCTGGCCGCCGGCGGCAACGGCGGTTTCGGCAATGCCTATTTCAAGACCTCGACCAACCAGGCGCCGGACTGGGCCAATCCCGGCCTGCCGGGCGTCGAAAAAACCATCTGGCTGCGCCTGAAGCTGATTGCCGATGCCGGGCTCGTCGGTCTGCCGAATGCCGGCAAATCCACCTTCCTGGCCACGGTCACCCGGGCACGGCCGAAGATCGCCAACTATCCGTTCACGACGCTGCATCCCAACCTCGGCGTTGCCACGATCGATGGGCGCGAATTTGTGCTCGCCGACATTCCGGGCCTGATCGAAGGTGCCCATGAAGGCGTCGGCATTGGCGACCGCTTCCTCGGCCATGTGGAACGCACGCGGGTTCTGCTGCATCTCGTCTCCGCCCAGGAAGAGCATGTCGGCAAGGCCTACACGACGGTGAAGCACGAGCTGGAAGCCTATGGCGGCGGTCTCGAAGACAAGCCGGAGATCGTTGCACTGTCGCAGATCGATGTGCTCGAGCCAGCCGAGGTGAAGAAGAAGGCGAAGGAGTTGCAGAAGGCCTGCGGCAAGCCGCCGCTTCTTCTGTCGGCGGCAGCGCATATGGGCATCACCGAAGCCCTGCGCGCGCTGCGTGATGTGATTGTCGAATCGAGCGAAGAGACGGCCCTGCCCGACCGCAGCCGTTTTGTGCCGAGCGACGACCTCGACGCCGAGGATGAGGGCTGATCCATGTCCCGCAAGGCTTTGAACGCGCATCGCCGCATCGTCATCAAGATCGGCTCGGCGCTGCTGGTGGACCGCAAGACGGGGCTGAAATCGGACTGGCTGCATTCGGTCTGTGCCGATATCGCGGCACTGCGTGCCCAGAGTATCGAGGTACTGGTCGTCTCCTCCGGGGCGATCGCGCTTGGCCGCACCGTGCTCGGGCTCGCACCGGGGGCGCTGAAGCTCGAGGAAAGCCAGGCGGCGGCGGCCGTCGGGCAGATCGCGCTCGCGCGTGCCTGGTCGGAAAGCCTGTCGCGGGATGGTATCGTGGCCGGCCAGATCCTGCTGACGCTGGGTGACACGGAAGAGCGTCGCCGGTATTTGAACGGCCGCGCCACGATCAACCAGTTGCTGAAGCTCGGCGCCGTCCCGATCATCAACGAGAACGATACGGTGGCGACCACCGAGATCCGCTACGGCGACAATGACCGGCTGGCGGCACGGGTCGCCACCATGACCGGTGCCGACCTGTTGGTGCTGCTCTCGGATATCGACGGGCTCTACACGGCCCCGCCGCATCTCGATCCCGCCGCGAAATTCCTGGAAACGATCCCGTCGATCACGCCGGACATCGAGGCCATGGCCGGCGGTGCGGCCTCGGAATTGTCGCGCGGCGGCATGCGGACCAAGATCGATGCCGGCAAGATCGCGACGAGTGCCGGCTGCGGCATGATCATCGCATCCGGCAAGACGAACCATCCGCTGCAGGCAATCGAGCAGGGCGCGCGCTCTTCCTGGTTCGCACCCTCCGGAACGCCGGTCACCGCCCGCAAGACCTGGATTGCCGGGCAGTTGCAGCCGGCGGGCACGCTGACGGTGGATGCCGGGGCCGAACGGGCTCTCGCCTCGGGCAAGAGCCTGCTGCCGGCCGGCGTGCGGGCCGTGATCGGCCCGTTCAGCCGCGGCGATACGGTCGCCATCATCGGCACGCAGGGGCGCGAAATCGCCCGTGGTCTGGTGGGCTATGATGCGGATGAGGCGCGGGCGATTGCCGGGCGGAAATCCGGCGAGATCGAAACCATTCTGGGATATGCCGGACGCGCCGCCATGGTGCACCGGGATGATCTGGTGATCACCGGCCTGCTTGTGGCCGACAGGGACGAGGTCCAAGAGGAGGATGCCGCTCATGCTGGATAGGGTCGCGACAACCGAGATCGATCGGATGATGCAGGCCATCGGCGACAAGGCCAAGGCTGCGGCCCGTCTGCTGGCGACGGCTTCGACGGACGCCAAGAACGCGGCGCTGAATGCCGCGGCGGATGCCATCGAGGCCGCAACGGCCGATATTCTCGCCGCAAACGCGAAGGATCTCGCTGCGGTGGCGGACAAGGGGCTGCAGCCCTCCTTCATCGATCGCCTGACCCTGACGGAAAAGCGTGTGGCCGAGATGGCGGAGGGGCTTCGCGCCATTGCCGCCCTGCCTGATCCGGTCGGCGACGTGATCGCCGCCTGGGAGCGTCCGAATGGGCTGAAGATCGAGCGGGTGCGCACGCCGCTTGGCGTGATCGGCGTCATCTATGAAAGCCGCCCGAATGTCACGGCCGACGCCGGTGCGCTGTGCCTCAAGGCCGGCAATGCCGTCATCCTGCGCGGTGGTTCGGATTCGCTGTTCTCATCGCAGGCGATTCATCGCTGCCTGTGCAAGGGTCTCGCTGACGCCGGCCTGCCGGAAGAGGCGATCCAGATCGTGCCGGTGGCCGACCGGGCCGCAGTTGGCGCTCTGCTGTCGGGCCTCAATGGTGCTGTCGATGTGATCGTGCCGCGCGGCGGCAAAAGCCTCGTCGCCCGGGTGCAGTCGGAGGCGCGCGTGCCGGTGTTTGCGCATCTGGAGGGGCTCTGCCACATCTACGTCGACAAGTCCGCTGACCTCGACATGGCCGTCAACATCGTCGTCAACGCCAAGATGCGGCGCACCGGTATTTGTGGTGCTGCCGAGACGCTGCTGGTCGATGAGGCCGCTGCCGGTACCCATCTGAAGCCGATTCTGGACGCGCTTGCCGCCAAGGGCTGCGAGATCCGCGCGTCGGACGAGGTGCGGGCACTGGTTCCCGGCCTCATTCCCGCAACGGAGGAAGACTGGCGGACCGAATATCTGGAAGCCATCATCTCGGTCCGGCTGGTCGACGGCATCGATGGCGCGATCGCCCACATCAACACCTATTCGTCCAGCCACACGGAGGCGGTTCTCGCGGAAGATCCGGTCGTCGTTGCCCGTTTCTTCAACGAAATCGATTCGGCGATCCTCCTGCACAATGCCTCGACCCAGTTTGCCGATGGCGGGGAGTTCGGCATGGGCGGCGAGATCGGCATTTCGACCGGCAAGATGCATGCGCGCGGGCCTGTCGGGGTCGAGCAGTTGACCTCGTTCAAATACCGCGTGCACGGCACCGGCCAGACGCGGCCCTGATGCCCGTGGCGGAGGGGGAACGCCTGGCACCGTATCTCGCCATGCCGCATGTGGAGCGAGGCATGGTCGTCGGCCTCTTCGGCGGGTCGTTCAATCCGCCGCATCCCGGCCATCTGCTGGTGGCGGAAATCGCCCTGCAACGGCTGGGGCTCGACCAGTTGTGGTGGATGGTGACGCCCGGAAACCCGCTGAAAAGCCGCTCCGCTCTTCTGCCGCTGTCCGAGCGGATCGCGCTCAGCCGTGACCTGGCGCGCGACCCCCGCATCAAGATCACCGCCTTCGAGGAACGGCTGGAGACGAGCTATACCGCCCATACGCTCGCGCATGTCGTGGCGCGCAATCCTGGCGTCCGGTTCGTCTGGATCATGGGCGCCGACAGCCTGAAGACCTTCCACCGCTGGCAGAAGTGGCGGGAGATTGCCGACCTGGTGCCGATCGCCGTGGTCGATCGTCCGGGTGCCACCCTCTCCTTTCTCTCCTCGCCGGCCGCCCGTGCGCTGTCCTTTGCGCGTGTTGACGAGACCGCCGCCCGGTCGCTGGGGCTCAGGCCGCCGCCGGCCTGGACCTTCATCCATGGCCCGCGATCGAGCCTCAGTTCGACGGCGATCCGGCTGGGTGTCCGGCAAAAGACGAGCACTTGAAAGATTAACCATTCGATGCCACCTTCATGAGGTGAATCCAGACGATCGGATTCGCGTCGTGCCTGTTCTGTTCGTGACGAAAGGAACAACTCTGACAACAGTACACGCCAAGGGGAGAGCGCTCAGCGTGATCCCGAAGAGCCTGGAACGTGGCGCCGATGCTGCCGCCCGCGCTCTCGAAGTGGTCCTCGCAAGCCTTGAGGACTCCAAAGCCGAAGACATCGTCACCATCAACATTGCTGGGAAATCTGCGCTGGGCGACTACATGGTCGTGGTCTCCGGGCGATCGAACCGGCATGTGTCGGCGATCTCGGAACATCTGTTGACCGATCTGAAGGACGAAGGGTTCGGAAGCGCCCGCGTCGAGGGTCTCGATACGGGTGACTGGGTGCTGATTGACACCCGTGACATCATCATCCATGTGTTCCGCCCGGAAGTGCGGGAGTTCTACAACATCGAAAAGATGTGGGCGGCTCCCGACGAGGAAGGAACGCTGCACTAGCGGCCCGATCAGGCAGTCCTGAGACCGCAGTGCCATAGGCCGTCATGGGCGGCTGGGCGTTTTGCTCAGCCGGTAAAACCTTCGCGGCGACAGAACATGCGGTGGCAGATATGCGGATTGGCCTTTTTGCCGTGGGACGGCTCAAAGCCGGACCTGAGAAAGAGCTTGCGTCGCGTTATCTCGACCGCTTCGCCAAGGCCGGCCCTGCGGTGAGCCTCGAATTGTCGCGCGTGACGGAAGTCAACGAAAGCCGCGCTTCGGCGGCGGAGACGCGCAAACGCGAGGAAGCCGGTCTGCTCGACAAGAGCCTTCCGGAGGGTGCCGTTCTGATCCTGCTCGATGAGCGGGGTAAAGCCCTCGACAGTCCCGCCTTTGCGAACCTCGTCGGCAAGTTCCGGGACCAGGGCAAACGCGACATGATGATCGCGATCGGTGGCGCCGACGGCCTCGACCCGGCCCTCTACGACCGCGCCGACGCGGTGATCAATCTCGGCTCCATGACCTGGCCGCACCAGCTGGTGCGCATCCTGATTGCCGAACAGCTCTATCGCGCCGTGACCATTCTCTCCGGCCATCCCTATCACCGCGTCTGACGGGCATGGCCGTCCGCGTTGTTTCTGGCGTTCGCCGGCAAATCAGCTTAGGGTCTGCGGCTGGAACGGATCGCAAGGGCGGAATGCGCAAAACGAGCAGGCACAAGGTTGACTGGCGGCCATGGCTGACGGCTGTGCTGATGAGCACGGTGCCCTTTGGCACGCCGAGCGCCCAGGTGACCGGGACCCTTCCCCCGGCCTCGGAGACCGTGCAGACGCCAGCGGCCGATCCCGCAACCGATCCGGTCGAAGCGCTGCAGAGAAAACGCGACGAGACGCGCACCGAACTTGAGCAGCTGTCAAAGACCTTAAGCCTTTCCAGCGATAAGGCCAAATCAATCGAGCAGTCGATCGCTCAGCTCGACAAGAGCAGCGCCAGCCTTCGCCAGGCGCTGATCGACTCGGCTGCCCGCCGCAAGGCGCTGGAAGAGCAGATCCAGACGAGCGAGAAGAAGCTTGCCCAGTTGAAGCTGAAGGAAGACGGGATCCGCAAATCCCTGCACGACCGGCGCGGTGTTCTTGCCGAAGTGCTGGCGGCGTTGCAGCGCATGGGGCGCAACCCGCCGCCGGCCCTGCTCGTTTCGCCGGAGGATGCGCTGGCCTCGGTGCGCAGTGCGATCCTGCTCGGTGCCGTCGTTCCCGGCATGCGCAGCGAGGCCGACCGGCTGATGGCGGACCTCAAATCGCTGGGAGAGACGCAACGAGACCTCGTGGCCGAGCGGGAAAAGGCATCCGCTGCCATGACCGCAAGCCTGGAGGAAGACCGCCGAATGGATCTTCTCCTGGCGGAAAACGACCGGCAGAACGCCGCGAGCACGGCAGAACTCCAGGCGGAGCGTAAGCGATCCGAACAGCTGGCAAGCCGCTCCACCAATCTCGAAAATCTGATCCAGTCACTGGAAAGTGAGATTGCCTCCGTGCGCGATGCGATGCAACGTGCAAGGGAGGAAGAGGAACGCCGGCAACAGCTTACCGCGGAGGAACGGGAAAAGGCCCGCGAGCTTGCCGAAAGCGGAGTGCCCGACAAAAACCGTATTGCGCCCGCATATGCGTTTTCCAGTCTGAAGGGAAAACTGGGCCTGCCGGCTGCAGGCGATCTGCTGCGGGCCTGGGGTGATCCCGACGGAACCGGGCATCCGGCGCGCGGTGTCACGCTTGCGACAGGCCCGGACGCGGTGGTGACGGCGCCGGCGGATGGTTTGGTGGTTTTTGCCGGGGCTTTCCGCAGCTACGGCCAGATGGTGATCCTCAATGTCGGTGACGGCTACCATGTCGTTCTGACGGGCATGGATAAAGTGAATGTCCGGCAGGGAAAGTTCGTCTTTTCAGGCGAACCGATTGCTGCCATGGGTGAGAAAAGAGTGGCGAGCGCGACGGCCTTGGCGCTGGAAACGGATCGCCCGACGCTTTACATTGAATTCAGAAAGGACGGGACCCCGGTCGATTCGAAACCGTGGTGGACGTCAAAAGAAACTGGAAGGGCACGAAATGATTCGTAGGGCTTCTCTTGTCATCGTTGGGGCGCTGCTCGGGGCAACCGCCATGAGCGTCGTCTACTCGGCGGGCGTGCCTGCCCAGGCGGCCGGTTCATCGACCTATCGTGAACTGTCGATCTTCGGTGACGTTTTCGAGCGCGTGCGCGCGCAGTACGTGACGCCGCCGGATGAGCAGAAGCTGGTCGAAAACGCCATCAACGGCATGCTCTCCTCGCTTGATCCGCATTCCAGCTACATGAATGCCAAGGATGCCGCCGACATGCGCACCCAGACGAAGGGGGAGTTCGGGGGGCTCGGCATCGAAGTGACGATGGAAAACGAGCTGGTGAAGGTCATCACCCCGATCGATGACACGCCGGCCGCCCGCGCGGGCGTTCTCGCCGGCGACTTCATCTCGGAAATCGACGGCAAGCCGGTGCGCGGCCTGAAGCTTGAGGACGCGGTCGAAAAGATGCGTGGCGCGGTCAACACGCCGATCAAGCTCACCATCCTGCGCAAGGGCGCCGACAAGCCGATCGATATCACTGTCGTGCGTGACATCATTGCCGTTCGCGCCGTGAAGTCGCGCGTCGAGCAGGGCGATGTCGGTTACCTGCGTGTCATTTCCTTCACGGAAAAGACCTATGACGACCTCGAAAAGGCGATCAAGAAGATCAAGGCCGACGTTCCGGCCGACAAGCTGAAGGGCTATGTGCTGGATCTGCGCCTCAACCCGGGCGGTCTGCTCGACCAGGCGATCAATGTATCGGACGCCTTCCTGGAACGTGGCGAGGTGGTCTCCACCCGTGGCCGCAACCCGGAAGAAACCCGCCGCTTCAATGCCGGCCCGGGCGACCTGACGGATGGCAAGCCGGTGATCGTGCTCGTCAACGGCGGCTCGGCTTCGGCCTCGGAAATCGTGGCCGGTGCGCTGCAGGATCTGAAGCGGGCGACCGTCGTCGGAACCCGTTCCTTCGGCAAGGGCTCGGTGCAGACCATCATCCCGCTTGGCGAAGCGGGCGCTCTGCGCCTGACGACCGCGCTCTACTACACGCCGTCCGGCAAATCGATCCAGGGCACCGGCATTTCGCCGGACATCAAGGTCGAGCAGCCGCTGCCGGCAGAGCTGCAGGGCAAGGTCCGTTCGGAAGGCGAATCGAGCCTGCCGGGTCACATCCAGGGCCAGAGCGAGACGGAAGAAGGTTCGGGCTCCAGCGCCTATGTGCCGCCGGAAGCCAAGGACGACGTGCAGCTGAATTATGCACTCGACCTGCTGAACGGCCGCAAGAGCGATCCGTCCTTCCCGCCGCAGCCGGAAAAGGCTGCTGCGAACACCAAGCCGTAAGGTGTCTTTGCCCATCCTGCCAACACGGCAGGATGGGCTTTTGATGATCTGGAAGAGCGGACGATCCATTGGGGACTGATCTTCGCGCGCCTCTCGCACCGGTGAAACGCAACAAGGGGCGGCCCCCGCGGCGCCCCTCGTCCGGTGTTCTGTTGGCGCTTCTTTGTGGCGGCGCCATCTTAGGGCTGTCATTCTACATCATCCGCGCTGGCCAGGTGGAGCAGGCCTCCACCACGGAGGTGACACTGGCGGTGCCGCCGGTGCCGGCACAGGAGCCGCAACCGGCCGCGCCCAATGCGACCGCCGACCCCTCGTCCTCTGTCTCCCGCTCCGGTGCCCAGGCCGGGGCCAATGTCGAGCACATGCAGATGAGCGACGGCTCTGTCGTCACCAAGTTTTCCCCCAAGCAAAGAGAGAGCGACGGCCCGCTGATCATCGATGCGCAGCGGGTTGGCCAGGATCCTCGGCTGGCTGCCACGCCGAACGAGGCGCTGCTGGAGGATTCCCCCTATGGCCGGCTTCCGGTGCGTGGGCCGGATGGCCTTCGCCCAATGGACCAATATGCCCGGCCCTGGTCCGGCGCGCGGGGAACGCGCATTGCTATCGTCATCGGCGGCCTCGGCCTCAGCCAGACGGGGACGCAACGGGCGATCCAGCGACTGCCGGACAGCGTGACGCTTGCCTTTGCGGCAAGCGGCAACAGCCTGCAGCGCTGGATGCAGGAGGCGCGCCGCAAAGGCCACGAACTGCTCGTGCAGGTTCCGATGGAGCCTTTCGATTACCCGGCAAACAATCCCGGCCCGCTGACCTTGAAGGTGGATGCGCCGCAAGCGGAAAACCTCAAGAAGCTGCATGAGGCGCTGGGACGGATCACCAATTATACTGGCATCGTCAGCTATCTCGGCGGACGTTACATGGCGAATGCGGATTCGTTGGAACCCGTGATGCGCGATGTTGCCGATCGCGGGCTTCTGTTCCTGGATGACGGCTCGTCGGCCCAATCGCTGACGGGTAAGATCGGCAAGGCGATCGGCGCCCCGATCGGGTTTGGTGATCTCACCGTGGACAGCCAGCTGGACCGCACGCAAATCCTGAAGAAGCTCGATGACCTGGAGCGTATCGCCCAGCGCAAGGGAACGGCGATCGGTATGGGTTCGGCCTTCGATGAAACCGTGGATGCGGTGGCAGACTGGATCGAGGAGGCGGAGCGTCGGGGCATCGAAATCGTCGGCGTCGCGAGCCTCGTCTCCCAACCGGCCGAACAATGAGGAGTTTTTCGTGACCAAGAAGCCGAAACCGAATGCTGCGGACCTTCCCTATCGCCGATGCGTCGGCGTGATGGTGCTGAACCGCGACGGACTGGTCTGGGTCGGCCGGCGCTTGTCCGAAGGCAATTCCGAATCGGATGGTTCACCGCAGCTCTGGCAGATGCCGCAGGGCGGGATCGACAAAGGCGAGGACCCGCGGGACGCGGCCTACCGCGAACTCTTCGAGGAGACCGGCATGAAGACCGTCTCGCTGATGGCCGAGGCGAAGGACTGGATCAACTACGATCTGCCGGAGCACCTGATCGGCATCGGCCTCAAGGGAAAATATCGCGGCCAGACGCAGCGTTGGTTCGCCTTCCGTTTCGAAGGTGACGAGAGCGAGATCAACATCGAAAACCCGCCCAGCGGGCAGCATCAGGAGTTCGACGCCTGGGCCTGGAAGCCGATGCAGGAGCTGCCTTCACTCATCGTCCCCTTCAAGCGCGCGGCCTATGAACAGGTGGTTGCCGAGTTTGCCCACCTTGCCGGGACGAAGGTCTGAGGCCGGTCCTCTGTTCAGGTCGGCGGCGTGCCCTGTGGCCGCGGCTGTAGGGTTTTCTTCAGATGGTCGATGACCGCGCGCACCGCAGGTGAGCGACGCAGATCGTTGTGAACCACCAGCCAGGCCTCCCGCATCAGCGGCGGGTGCTCCGGAAAGGCCGGGACCAGCCTGTTGTCCTCCGGCTTCAGGAAATCCGGCAGCATGGCGATTCCTCCGCCATTCTTGGCCAGGGCAAGCTGCATCAGCACCTCGCCGGTCCAAGCACTGAACCGCTGATCCCCCGCCAGCCGCTGAAGCTCCGCCTGTTGTGGCGAACGTCCGGTTTCCCCGTCCGAGCCGATGAACTGCCAGCGGTCACGCGGGTGGTTTGCCAGGTAATCGGGGCTGGCATAGGCGCGGAAGGATATCTCCATCAGCTTGACGATCATCAGGTCGCCCTCCACCGGGCGGCTGAGGCGGATCGCGATGTCGGCCTCGCGCCGATTGAGGGAGGCCTGGCGAGCCTCTCCCATCAGACGGATCGTCAGCTGCGGATGCTCTGCCGTCAGTCTTGCCACATGAGGCGCCACCACGGCGGCGCCGAAGGCCGGCGGAACGGAGATTGTCACCTCGCCATGGACACTGCTGAGCGAGGTGTCGACGATCCGCGGAATGCCGTCCGCCTCGCCGCTCATGCGCCGGGCGATCGCCGCGATCCGCTCTCCCTCCGCCGTCAGGCTGAGCCGTCGGCCACGGCGATCCACCAGCTTCAGGTTCAAAGCCGCTTCGAGCGACTCGATCCGGCGGGCGACCGTGGCATGTTCCACACTCAGCCGCCGGGCGGCGCCCAGCAGACTGCCCTCTTCGGCAAAGCTTGCCAGATGGCGAAGATCATCCCAGTTCATTGTGCGGATTTTCCCATGGGGTGGGCAGAATTTGCGAATTTTCGCACATCCTTTCGACGCCGTATAGTTGCCGTCGAAAGGAGATTCCGATGCCCTACCAGATGCAGTTTTCAACGCTTGGCGCGCCCGATGTCTTGGAAAGACGGGAGGTCCATGTGCCGGCGCCCGGACCGGGCGAGGTGCTGATCCGCCAGGATGTGGTCGGCCTCAACTTCGTCGATGTTTATCATCGAACGGGTGTCTATCCCCTCGCCCTTCCTGCCGCCCCCGGCGTCGAGGGCGCCGGCGTGATCGAGGCTCTCGGGCCGGATGTCACTGGCCTTACGGTCGGTCAGCGGGTCGCCTATGCCGGCGTGGTGGGCGCCTATGCCGATCAGCGCATTCTGCCGGCCTGGCGTGCGATCCCGCTGCCCGACGATCTTTCGGCGGAGATGGCGGGTTCCAGCCTGTTGCGGGGCATGACGTCCTACATGCTTCTGCAGAAACTCTATCCGGTGTCGGCTGGCATGCAGTTGCTGGTCCATACCGGTGCCGGTGGTCTGGGGTCCGTTGTCACGCGCTGGGCAAAGCTGCTGGGTGCAGAGGTGATCGCGACGGTTAGTTCGGACGAAAAGGCCGAGCTTGCTCGCGCCCATGGCGCCGATCACGTCATCGTCGGCCGCGGCGTCGATCCGGTGCGCAGCGTCGAGGAACTGACCGATGGCAAGGGCGTGCATCTTGCTATCGATGGCATCGGCGGGGCCATGCTGGCAAAATCGATCGCCTGTGTCCGGCCGTTCGGCATGACGGCGTCCGTGGGGCAGGTGGGCGGTGTGGCGCCGCCCGTTCCGCTGTCGGCGCTGCGATCGAATGCGCTGGCGCGCCCGAGCGTGATGGCGTTTTCGACGGATCGCGAGGCCTATCGGCCGGCGGTGGAGGCGGTGTTTGCAGTCATGCGGCGCGGTATTCTGGACCGCCCGTCAAGGCGGTATGCCCTCGGTGAGGCCGCGGCCGCCCATGCGGATATCGAGGCCGGGCGTCTTGTCGGGTCCGCGTTACTGGTGCCGTGACCACAAAATGCAGGAAGCCGGCTGCAGGTGGCAGCCGGCTTCCTCTCAAGATGGGTATCTCGTCTTATTCGGCTTCGTTGGCCGGGTCGGCATTCAGGAGGCCGTAACGCTCCTCGCCGAGTTTGGTCAGAAGCTCGATCTGCGTTTCGAGGAAGTCGATATGGCCTTCTTCATCGATCAGGAGCTGTTCGAACAGCTTCATCGAGACGTAGTCGCCGGCTTCGTGACAGATGTCACGCGAGGCCTTGTAGGAGGTGCGGGCGTCGTATTCGCCGGCGAGATCCGCTTCCAGAACCTCCCGAACGTTCTGGCCGATGCGAAGCGGTGCCAGCGTCTGCAGGTTCGGATGACCTTCGAGGAAAATGATGCGCGCGATGATCTTGTCAGCGTGCTGCATCTCTTCGATGGATTCAGCACGTTCCTTCTTGGCGAGCTTGGTGTAACCCCAATCCTCAAGAAGACGGTAATGTAGCCAATACTGGTTTACTGCGCCGAGTTCGAGAAAAAGGGCTTCGTTAAGCCGCTCGATGACTCTTTTGTCGCCTTTCAATGTCCGCTCTCCTGTTTTCCTCGTGGAATTGTCTCAGGCGCGACATATAATCGACAAGCTCGGCTTCCGTCGAGTGGCGGCGAGCATGATATTCTTCTGTCGTGCGGATGATCAGATCGACCACGTTCGGAAAGCAGCCGCAGCAGCGACCGCGCTTTTCCATGGCATGATAGACCTTCGCCGGAACGATCAACTGCCAACAGTCGTCGTCGAGCATGCCGTTAATGACATCTCTGATCTCGTGGTCGGTGATGTAATTGCAACTACAGACAAGCATGCTTATTAGCCATCAAACATGACGTTGGACGTCCTCTTTTTTGATAAAGCGGATGGCGTATGTCAAGAAAAATGAGTCGGAAACGGTCTTTCTCCGCTCGTGAAGCCAGAAGATCGGGTCACATCCGCGTGTGCACAGGGGCTCGACTCCCATTGGCCGTAGGAGCGGTTGATCCCGCGTCTGCCGGATAACGCATCGCTTCAAAGCGGCAGCAGGGCGTTCTGCCAGGATCCGATTCAGTGGAAATTGCGACCCTTGGGCAGAACCTGCACGCTTTCGGGCCGGCCGGTGCCGGATAGGGCTTCTGCCGGCGTTTCACCCGGGAGCGCAGTCCTCCGCCGGCTCGGGCGTTCCCGCGGATCCATGCTTGCTCTGACAACCTCGTCTGCGCGCTCACACAGACCGAAACGTTGCCTCTCCTCCTCAAGCAGACCCAGCATGGGCGTCAGATCCTCGATGTGATCGGCAATCACGTGGATGACGTCGCTTTCCCGCTGCAGGAGACCCCGGATGCGCACCAGCCGGGCGGCCATGACAATCGATCGGTATCTGG
This sequence comes from Allorhizobium pseudoryzae, assembly GCF_011046245.1. Classification (NCBI taxonomy): domain Bacteria; kingdom Pseudomonadati; phylum Pseudomonadota; class Alphaproteobacteria; order Hyphomicrobiales; family Rhizobiaceae; genus Affinirhizobium; species Affinirhizobium pseudoryzae. The sequence goes on along the minus strand of NZ_CP049241.1, from coordinate 1,563,841 downwards.
CAAAGATCTGGGGGCGCACGATGGCATTGGTCACGCCGGTCTCGTCCTCCAGCGTCATGAAGATCACCTTGGCCGTGCCGGGGCGCTGGCGGATCAGCACCAGTCCGGCCACGTCGATCCGCCGGTTCTTCTGCGCAGTTCGAAGAGACGCCGTCGTGACGAACCCCCGCTCGTGAAGTGCCGGGCGCAGGAAAGAGACCGGATGTGCCTTCAACGACAGAGTGAGGCTGCGATAATCCTCGATCACCTGTTCGCCCGGCGGCATTTCGGGCAATATCATTGTCGGTTCCGTCTGCAGATCATCCTGGCCGACCCGTTCGAAAAGCGGCAGGCTTTCGCTTGCCTGTTTCGCATCCAGCGCCCTGACCTCCCAGAGTGCCCGCCGCCGATCAAGCCCGATGGAGCGGAAGGCATCCGCTTCCGCCAGCTTCTCGATCACCGAACGATGAAGGCCCGACCGAAGCCAGAGATCGCGGATCGAATGGTATCCGCTCCCGCGGGCCGCCACCAGTTTCTGACGGATATCGTCTTCCGATAGACCTTTGACCAGGCGCAAACCGAGGCGAACGGATTTTCGCGACCGGATGACGCCGTGCATCGAACGGTGCTGATCGGCCATCCCGCGCGGTTGAAATCCCGTCCCCTCCTCCAAGGCCGCGTCCCAATCGGAAAAGTTGACGTCCACCGGCAGGACCTCGATGCCATGTTCGCGGGCATCGCGCACAAGCTGGGCCGGGGCATAAAACCCCATCGGCTGGGCGTTCAGAATGGCAGCGAGAAAGACGTCCGGGTAGAAAGCCTTGAACCAGCAGGAGACATAGACGAGCAGCGCAAAAGAGGCCGCGTGGCTTTCCGGAAAACCATACTCGCCAAATCCCTCAATCTGGCTGAAGCAGCGTCTGGCGAAGTCCGGATCATAGCCGCGGCGGATCATGTTGCCGACCATCTTCTCCCGGAAGTGGTGGATGGTGCCGGTTCGCCGGAAGGTTGCCATGGCCCGGCGCAACTGGTCGGCTTCGCTCGGCGAAAATTCCGCCGCGACGATAGCAATCTGCATCGCCTGTTCCTGGAAGAGGGGAACGCCGAGGGTGCGCTTCAGAACCTCACGCAGTTCGTCGCTCGGATAGGGTATGGGGTGGCCAAGCCGATTCTCTTCCCGCCGCTTCAGGTAGGGATGTACCATATCCCCCTGTATCGGTCCTGGCCGGACGATCGCCACCTCGATGACCAGATCGTAGAATACGCGGGGGCGCAGGCGCGGTAGCATGCTCATCTGCGCCCGGCTTTCGATCTGAAACACGCCGATCGTGTCGGCCCGGCAGATCATGTCATAGACCGCCTCCTTCTGGTCGGCGATGATGGAGGCAAGTGTCCCCTGCTGCCCGTAATGAGTGGCCAGCAGCCGGAAGGCCTTGGCAAGACAGGTGAGCATGCCGAGTGCCAGGATATCCACCTTCAGGATGCCGAGGACATCGAGATCATCCTTGTTCCATTCGATCATGGAGCGACCCGGCATGGCCGTCGGCATGATCGGCACCACCTCGTCCAGCCGGTCACGGGTGATCACGAAGCCGCCGACATGCTGGGTGAGGTGGCGGGGAAAATCCATCAGCTGCTTGGCATAATCGAGAACGCGCCGGGTGGTGGGATCCTGCGTGTCGAGCCCGGCATTCTGGGCTTCCCGTTCGGAAAGTCCGTCCGTCGACCATCCCCAGACGGTGCTCGACAAAGCCGACTGGACATCTTCCGACAGGCCGAAGGCCTTGGCGACCTCCCGGCCGGAGGAGCGTGTCCGGTAGCTGGTGACGGCGGCGGCCAGGCCCGCATGCTCCCGTCCGTAGGCGCGATAGATGAACTGGATCACCTCCTCGCGCCGTTCATGCTCGAAATCCACGTCGATATCCGGTGGTTCGTCGCGTTCCGTCGATAAAAACCGGGCAAACAACAGCGAGGATGTCATCGGATCGACATCGGTGATGCGCAGACAGTAGCAGACGGTGGAATTGGCGGCCGAGCCGCGGCCCTGGCACAGAATATTTTGCGAGCGGGCAAATTCCATGATGTTGCGCACGGTCAGGAAATACGGCGCGTACTGCTTCTCGCGGATGAGATCGAGCTCCGTGCGGATCTGCTCCCGAACCCTGTCAGGAATGCCGTCCGGATAGCGCCAGCCAGCGCCCTCATAGGCCAGCCGCTCCAGTGTTTCAGGCGGTGTCTCGCCCAAAATCCTTTCCTCCGGATAGTTGTGGCGAAGTTCGCGCAGGGAAAATTCGAGCCGCTCGAAGAACGGCACCGTATTGGCAATGGCCTCCGGATACCGGCGGAAGATGCCTGCCATACGGGAAGCGGGCTTCAGGAAACGTTCGGCATTGGCGGCAAACCGGAAACCGGCCTCCTCCACGGTCACATGTGTGCGAATGGCAGTCACCAGATCGGAAAGCGGTCGCCGGTCCGGGTGGTGATACAGCGGTTCATTGGTGGCAATCAGCGGCAGGCGGGCCTTGTTTGCCCAGAGGGCGAAACTCGCAAAGGCGACGGAATCGCGTCCGTCATAGTCGGCGGAAAGGCCAAGATAGATCCGATTGCCGAACCGGGCCTTGAAACGGGGAAGGAGAGCGGCAAAGGCACCTCCCGCTGCGGCGTCGTCCAGAAGGTGGCGGCGAGGCAGCACGGCCAGCATCATGTCGTCGCCCCATTCGAGGAGATCGTCGATGAACAGCGTACACTGGCCCTTGTCGCCGCGCAGGTTTCCGGCACTCAGCAGGCGGCAGAGCTTTCCCCAGCCGATCCGGTTGCAGGGAAAGGCGAGGATATCCGGGGTCTGGTCCGCAAAGATCAGTCGGGCACCGGGCTGAAACTTCAGTCCCACATCCTCCGGCATGTCCCGCAGTTGCGCATGGGCGCGCACCACGCCGGCCACGGTATTGCGATCGGCAATGCCGATGCCGGCCAGTTCGCCCTGTCGTGCTAAGGCTGCTGCGGCCTGCACCATTTCTTCCGGATGCGAGGCCCCTTCCAGAAAGGAAAAATTGGTGCGCGCGCCGATCTCGAAAAAGCGGGGTGGCGTGGTCATGCGAAAATCCCGTGCATGAACCAGCGGGGAGAGGCGGGCTGATCGAACAGTCCCTGGCGGTAGACCCAGAAACGCTGTCCCTCCACCGATTCCAGACGGAAATAATCGCGGGTGGGGGCGGTCTCGCCATCCACCCACCATTCGGCGGCTATCCGTTCGGGCCCCTCCGCGCGCAATACCGTATGGGTCAGACGGCGCCAGCGAAACCGCATCGGCGGTCCATCCGGGATTTCCACGGCAAAGGTCTCCAGCGGCTCCGGATGCTCGAAAAGCCTGAGTGGTCGTTCCCGCAGGGCCCATTGATGGGCGAGGGGGGCAGCATCCGGCAGGGGCTTGCGGGATGTTACATGGTCCAGAGCCGGAAGCGGAACGACGGCGCGCTCCGGAACATGACTTTCGCGCAATTGGTGGACCCGCAGACACTCCGGGCCGAGCCTGGCTGAAACCTGGTTGACGAAGTCCGCCAGCGATCCCTGCTCACGATCGTTCCCGGCAAAATCGCTCTGCAGACTGTCAAAGGCTTCGTGATGCAGGACGTTCAGACGCAGGATTTCGAAACCGAAACCGGCATCGAGCTCGTCCCCCACGGCTTTCAGGCGCTCTGCGAAAAGCCGGGCAATGCGGTTCGGATCCCGCAAGGGCCGCGCTGTCCCGGCGCTCAGGTGGAAGACCTTGCCATCCACCCGGAACAGGACCAGTTCGAACACACGCCCGCCGGCACCGCGGGCCTCCAGGCCCGGCTGCAGGGCGTGGGCCACCTGCGCGGTGAGTGCCAGGATGTCGTCTTCCGCAACGACGGGTTCCATCAGTCGCCGCTCCGCCGACAGTTGCGCGACGGGCCGGCGGGGGCATATCGCCTCCTCGTCCTCGCCGCGCGCCTGGTCGAGGCGCAAAAGAAGCCGGGTTCCGAAACGGCGCGCCAGCGGTGCCCGCGGCGCCTCCATCAGATCGCCGATCCGCTTGAGGCCCACCTTGTGCAGCGCCTGGACCGTGCTGTCGTCCAGCCGCAACGCCGCCACCGGCAGCGGCGAAAGAACCGCTTCCCTTTCGTCGTCTCCGACGATGCGGTCGCCGTCAAAACGGGCAATGGCCGACGACAGCCCGGGAGACGCGGAAATCGCCCCCCGCACCGCCATGCCCATCTGGTTGAGCCGGGTGAGGATGTCCTTGAGCATGGCCTCCTCGCCGCCGAAGAGATGCGCGCAACCGGTGATGTCGAGGAACAGCCCGTCAGCCCCTTCCAGTCCCACCAGCGGGGTGTAGCGGTCGCACCAGTCGCCGAGCGCTTCCAGGAACCGCCTGTCGGCGGAGGTGTCCTCTTCGATGACGATGAGGTTCGGGCAGATGGCACGTGCCTCCGCCAGTCCCTGGCCGCACTTCAACCCGGCCGCTTCCGCTTCCTTCTCCAGAGCGACAAGGCGCAGGCCGTTGTCGCGCCGGCCGGCATAGATGACCGGCGGATCGTCAGGACGCCCGTTCAAACGCCACGACAGACCCCATCGACGCCGGAGCACCCGGTCGATCGAAAGGCGCGGAAAGTAGAGTGCCAGAATGCGCTGCGGGCTGGCTTGCCGGAACAGCCCTTCCTCGTGAGACAAGGCCGTGTGGGAGAGCGAAAAATTGGCGGTCATGGGGGTTCCACTCCAGATCGAGGCAGAGGGGAGCCGGGATGCGGCTCTTCTCCAGGGTGAGACGGAAGACGGGATGTCCGATGCTGCCGCCAAGCATCGAACCATCGGGAAGGCGCCGCTCGAGGGCAGGCGCCGGTTCGGCGAGAAAGCGGAAGAGGGCACTGGAGGCCTCCTCCTCGCCCGCATGCCGGATGAGCAGAAGCGGCCGCCCCGCCGCCTTTGCCCGCAAGCTGAGCCGCCGGCTTTCGGTCAGGCCGAAAGGTGCCGGATTGCCGTGAACTTCCAAAAGGGTAGCCGCAAAAATGCCGCTGGAAAGGGCAGCCTCCGCCAGCCACAGGGCATCCTCCAGCCGCTGCGGGAGCGCGTGGTAGAAACGCGCACTATCCAGCCCGAAGGCCTTGAGGCCGGGCGCATAGGGCAGGCCCGCCTCCCCCCTCGCCATGCGGTCCGAAATCCACAGCACCGGGCCGGTCTCAGGGCCTGCATGCTGCAGACGGGCCGTCAGCGACAGGGCAAAACCACTGGCCGCGCCCGCGTGCCGGAAACCAAGGCTGCGGATTTCCGTGATGGCATCGAGCGGCAGACCGCCCTCCAGAGCCTCATCCAGGGCCGTCACGGCCATCGGCAGTCGTGACGGACTCTCCCCCTTGCCATCGGCGACATGCTCCGCCTCGGCGGCTGCCAGCGCCGGCAGAGCCTTGCCTTCCATTCGGGCAATTGTTTCGCGCAGGGCAAAAACCGTCTCCTGCGCCAGGACAGACCGTGTCATGGCGTCAGCTCCATTCAGAATGTTCACTTTATGTTCTTATGGATTCCAGAGGCCGCCGGAAGAGTCAACGGGGGGCTTGGCGAGATTCGTTTACGCTTCCCGCTTGCTGCTTGAATCCGCTCTCGAAAAAAATTCCCGAAAACCTTATATGGCTTGTAAAAAAGGAGCACACATGGCCCGTGTCGACCAGACCGATGATTGGCGGGATCGCCATGCCCCGACCATCAGCGCCTTCGAATCGCTGGCAATCGAGGCCTATGGCAACCTGCCGGAGGAATTCCGCGCGCTGACTCATGACCTCACCATCGAAATCGAGGATTTTCCCGATGACGAGGTGTTCGAGGACATGGCGCTGGAAACGCCCTTCGATCTGCTCGGCCTGTTCGAAGGGCGGGGCCTTTCGGAACGGTTCACGGTGGAAACCGGCGAGTTGCCGAACCGAATCCGCCTCTATCGCCGGCCGATCCTCGATTACTGGGCGGAAAACGAGGAGACGCTGGGTGATATCATCACCCATGTGCTGATCCACGAGATCGGCCACCATTTCGGCCTGTCGGATGACGACATGGAGCGCATCGAGGAAAGCGCCGAAGAGGCTGCCGACCGGACGGGCTGAGGATCGCCTCAGGCCCGCCTCAGGCTCTGGGCGGGATGCGACGGATTTTGGCGCCCAGCGCATTCAGGCGCTCGTTGATCCGCTCGTAACCGCGCTCGATCTGCTGGGCATTGTTGATGATCGAGGTGCCGTCCGCGCCCATGGCGGCAATCAGCATGGCCATGCCGGCGCGGATATCCGGGCTTTCCAGCCGTGCAGCCTTCAGCGGTGCCGGGCCGGAAATCACCGCCCGGTGCGGATCGCACAGGACGATCCGGGCGCCCATGGCGATCAGCTTATCGACGAAGAACATCCGCGATTCGAACATCTTTTCGAACATCAGCACCATGCCCTCGCATTGGGTGGCGGTGACGATGGCAATCGACATGGTATCGGCGGGAAAGGCCGGCCAGGGCTGGTCCTCGATCTTCGGCACATGGCCGCCGAAATCGGGTTCGATCTTCTTCGATTGTCCCGACGGCACAATCAGGTCGTCGCCTTCGATCCGGCAGTGAATGCCGAGCCGCTCGAAGCCCATCAGGGTGGAGCGGAGGTGTTCGACGCCGGCATTGGTGATGCGCAGATCGGAATCGGTGACCGCCGCAAGTCCGATCAGCGAGCCGACCTCGATATGGTCCGGACCGATGCGGTGGGTGGCGCTGCCGAGCGGCCGCCCGCCCTCGATCGTCATGCAGTTGGTGCCGATCCCGTCGATCCGGGCACCCATGGCATTGAGGAAATGCGCCAGATCCTGCACATGCGGCTCGGAGGCGCAGTTGCGCAAAATGGTGGTGCCGCTTGCCGCCACGGCGGCGCAGAGCGCATTCTCGGTCGCCGTCACCGAGGGTTCGTCGAGAAACACGTCGGCCCCAGTCAAGGCCTTGGCCTTGAAGACATAATCGCCGTCCAGGGTAATCTCGGCGCCCAGTTGCCGCAGGGCGAGAAAATGGCTGTCGAGACGGCGTCGTCCGATCACGTCTCCGCCGGGGGGCGGCAGAGTGATTTCGCCGCAGCGGGCAAGAACCGGTCCTGCGAGCAGGATGGAGGCGCGGATGCGCGAGCAGAGATCCGGATCGAGGGTCGCCGGCTGGATGTGGCGCGCATGGATACGCAGCGCATTGTGGCCCGTCCATTCGGTCTCGGCGCCAAGCGAAGCCAGAAGCCTGACCAGCGCCTCGACATCGCGAATGCGGGGAACGTTATGCAGCTCCACCGGCTGATCGGTCAGCAATGCTGCGGCGATGATGGGAAGCGCCGCATTCTTGTTGCCGGAGGGCTCGATCGAGCCGGACAGTCGGTGGCCTCCTTCAACGATATATTCGATGCGCTCTGCGGCTCTGGGTTCGGCCATGCTGTTCTGCCTCTTGGGAAAGCCGCGCGCCAAGGCGGTGGCGAAGGGAGGAGGTGACGGGGACTTGAAAAAACGATCTGAGCCTGCTTCGTCGCGGAGAAGGCCCATTTTATGGCATGAAGGCCATCGTTCTGTGGAAATCGCACATGCCCGCCAAGCGATCGGAGAGCGACAGCCTCATCCATGCCCGAATCCCGCACCATGGATGAGGCGATGAGGGAGAGCGCTTACTGCTCGCCCAGCTTCATGCTGGGATCATAATCCTTGCCGTGCACGGTCTTCACCACGGCCTGACCGCAATAGAGCTTGTTTTCCGCGGCGTTGAAGGTGTGGGTGGGGGATCCATGCAGTTCCCAGCCTTTGTTCAGCGCATCGGTCACCCGGTGGCAGAAGCTGGAATCGTCGGGTCCGGTGAGGAAACGATAGACTTTCATGTCAGGATCTTTCTGTCTTTTTGTCGTTGAGGGATCTTGCCAAAGCGAGAAGCCGTTCGGCCTCTTCCAGGTGCAGTCGCTCGATCATGCGGCCATCGAGGTTGATGACATTCAGGTCGGCCGCCTCCGGGCGGGCAAAGGCAGAGACGATGTTTTCTGCCTCGGCGATCTCGTCCGGTGACGGGCCGAAGGCAAGATTGGCGGGCTCGATCTGGGCCGGGTGGATCAGCATCTTGCCATCAAAGCCCATCTCGCGACCCTGCCGGCATTCCTGAGCGAATTCGTCGGCATTGCGGAAATCGTTGAACACGCTGTCGATGACGCTCACGTCATACGCCCGCGCGGCCAGCACCACCTGCATCAGCCAGGGCGTGAGAAAGCCGCGGCCCGGGCGCGGCAAGACGCGCGTTTCCTTGCGAAGGTCGTTGAGGCCGATCACAAATGCGTCAAGTCGGGTGACGGAAAAGCGGCTTGCGGCAATCGCCGCCACATCGAGAACACCCCGCGCCGTCTCCATCATGGCCCAGATTTTCGTGGTGTTGGCTCCGTGCTGATCCAGCACTTTCTGCACCGCCCTAAGGTCGTCCGGTCGCTCCACCTTCGGGATGAGCATGGCATCGGGGGCAAGCGCCATCGCCAGATCCAGGTCTTCGCGCCAGAAGGGGCTATCCAAACCATTGATGCGAATGATGGATTCCTGCTTCTGCTGCGGCGCGCCGGCCAGCAGCTGCCGCAGGTTTTCCCGCGCTTCCGCCTTCTTTTCCGGTGCCACCGAATCTTCCAGGTCGAAGATCACGCCGTCGCAGGCAAGCGTCCGGCATTTTTCCAGCGCCCGCTGATTGATGGCGGGCACGCTCAAAAGCGACCGGCGCGGCGGCCGGGGGGAGGGCGGGTGATCAAGCATCACGATCTTCTGGCAAGCTTTGTGATGAGGCGCAATAGCGCAGGAAGCCAAAGGCCCTTGCAAGACTCAAGAGAAAGGACCACATTTCCCACAGAGAAAGGTTCAACATCATGCAGAACATTCGTGCGCTCTTCCTCGGTCTCATTGGCATCGCCGCCATCGGTACCCTCGTTGTGCTGACGGCGTCGCTGACGATTGCCTTTGCCGGCATGCTTGCGGTCTTTACCGCCGTGAAGGCTCTGTCGCCCCGCCTCAAACCGGTGCCGGTGCGCGCCAGGTCCAAGGGCGCTCAGCAGGACCGCAAACAGGACATGCGCGTCTGGAACGATGGCCGCGGCACGATCATCGATCTCTGATCCGGCGGAATGACTGCCCAAGCGGTGCGCTCGCAAGCTTGCCTGCGTACCGTTTGATAGGAATGTGGTCTTCAAATCCCCTGTAAATTGGTCTATTGCAGCTTCCGCAGTCATAAGTCTCGCGGAGGCAGATCATGGAAAAATTCGTCAAGCTCACGGGCGTTGCAGCGCCGCTTCCGGTCGTCAACATCGACACGGACATGATCATTCCGAAGGATTACCTGAAGACGATCAAGCGCACCGGTCTCGGCCAAGGCCTGTTCGCCGAAGCGCGCTATCACGAGGATGGCACGCTCAATGCTGATTTCGTGCTGAACAAGCCGCAGTACCAGAATGCCAAGATCCTGGTTGCCGGTGATAATTTCGGCTGCGGCTCCTCGCGCGAACATGCGCCGTGGGCGCTTCTCGATTTCGGCATCCGCTGCGTCATCTCCACCTCGTTCGCCGATATCTTCTACAACAACTGTTTCAAGAACGGCATCCTGCCGATCGTCGTCTCCCAAGATGACCTCGACAAGCTGATGGACGATGCCTCGCGCGGTTCGAATGCCGTGCTTACCATCGACCTGGAAGCCCAGGAAATCTCCGGTCCGGACGGCGGTAAGATCACCTTCGACATTGATCCGGCTCGCAAGCACATCATGCTGGAAGGTCTCGACGACATTGCCACCACGCTGAAGAGCGATGGTGCGATTGCTTCGTTCGAAACGAAGATCCAGTCGGAGCGTCCCTGGCTCTGATGAGCCGGTGGCCCAACCCCTCTGCCGCGCAGAGGGGTAAGGGCGTTCAGACACACTCTGATCTCTCGTTCTGCGGCAGGCTCGGACGAGGTAAGGGGGAGGCGCGCTTTTCGCGCGTCATGGTGAGCCTGCCCATTTCAAGGACACCCGATCATGTCGCATTCTCTCTTTCTGCTTCCCGGTGATGGCATCGGCCCCGAGGCCATGGCCGAGGTCGTGAAGATCATCGCCTATATGAACGAGGCCATGGGCGCCGGTTTCACGACCGATGAAGGCCTCGTCGGTGGATGCGCCTATGATGCGCATGGCGTTGCCATCTCCGAAGGCGACATGGAAAAGGCCATGGCGGCCGATGCGGTTCTCTTCGGTGCCGTCGGTGGCCCGAAGTGGGATGAGGTGCCGTATGACGTGCGCCCGGAAGCCGGTCTGCTTCGCCTGCGCAAGGATCTGCAACTGTTCGCCAACCTGCGCCCGGCCATCTGCTATCCCGCACTCGCCAATGCCTCCTCGCTGAAGCCGGAGCTGGTCGAAGGCCTCGACATCCTCATTGTGCGCGAGCTGACCGGCGGCGTCTATTTCGGCGAGCCGAAGACGATCACGGATCTCGGCAATGGCCAGAAGCGCGCCATTGATACGCAGGTCTATGACACCTACGAGATCGAGCGCATCTCTTCGGTCGCCTTCGAATTGGCGCGCACCCGCAAGAACACCGTCTGCTCGATGGAAAAGCGCAACGTCATGAAGTCCGGCGTGCTCTGGAACCAGGTCGTGACGGAAACCCACAAGGCCAAATTCTCCGACGTGAAGCTGGAGCACATGCTGGCCGATGCCGGCGGCATGCAGCTGGTGCGCGCGCCAAAACAGTTCGATGTCATCGTCACCGACAACCTGTTCGGCGACATGCTCTCCGACGTCGCTGCCATGCTGACGGGTTCGCTCGGCATGCTGCCGTCCGCTTCGCTCGGCGCGCCGGATGCCAAGACCGGCAAACGCAAGGCTCTCTACGAGCCGGTGCACGGTTCGGCCCCGGACATTGCCGGCCAGGGCATTGCCAACCCGATCGCCATGATCGCGTCCTTCGCCATGTGCCTGCGCTACTCGTTCAACATGGTCACCGAAGCCGATCGCCTGGAAAAGGCGATTGCCAACGTGCTCGACAAGGGCATCCGCACCGGCGACATCATGGGCGAAGGTTGCACGAAGGTCGGTACCACCGAGATGGGCGATGCCATCCTCGCCGAGTTCAAGGCTCTGTCGGCCTGATCATCCAAACGCGAAGAGGCGCGGTTTTGCCGCGTCTCTTCAAAATGGCTGTCACACTGCCCTGCTAGATTTCCCTCCGGGGAAAGCAGGGGATCACCATGTACGGCAAGCTCAGGCGCCGCTATGCGCGCCATGGCGGCAGCGCCCGTCTCAATCTTCATATGCCGGTGCTGCTCATCGGCGCCAATCTCGTTCTCCTGGCCGTCCTGCTGCTCGATCAGCCGGTCTCGGCCTCTGTACTTCATTCCGGTTCGATGCTCAGGCAGATCGGCGCGGTCGTGACGGATGTCGGCAAGTCCGACTGGCTGATCTTTGCCGGGGTTCTTCTACTTTTCGAAGCCTTGTCCGTGTCGCGTCTCACACGGTCCGTTTCGGCCCGTTGCCAGGCGCTCCATGTGGGGCAACTGGCGGCCTATCTTCTGGCAACGGTCATCGTCTCCGGCCTCGTCGCCAACCTTGCCAAGCGACTGATCGGCCGGGTGCGCCCGCTTTATCAGGATGAGACCGGAATCTTCGGTTTCTCGCCGCTGCACGGCGGTTTCCAGTTCGAAAGCTTTCCCTCCGGCCATTCCACCACCGTCGGCGCCGTTCTCATGGCGATTGCCCTGATCGCACCACGCTACCGTGCGCTCTGTCTGGTCATGGCCATCTGGCTCGGCATCTCGCGCGTCGTGGTCGCAGCGCATTACCCGAGCGATGTGATCGCGGGGCTGACGCTCGGCGCCTGGTCATCGATCCTGCTGGCCGTGCTGTTTGCCCGCCACGGCATCCTGTTTCGCGACCAAGGGACGGCACTTCCGGTTCTGCGTCGCACGTTTCCGCTGGCGCTGCCCAAACCTGCCGTCACCGGTGCAAAACCCGCGGTTTCGCCGGACCATCGTGAGGATGGCGGAGCCCTGTCGGCCGCCGCTTGAACAATGGGATGCTCGGTCGTGTGACCGGTCAGATCTCGGTGACCTTGCCGCCCGGTGCCATGCCGATGAAATCGAACAGAATGGCGCGGGCGGCGGTCTCGTCACGGGCACTCATGGCCACTTTCAGCCGTTCGCAGGCTTCCGTCACGTTATGATGGACGATGGCGGTCGAGTCCGCCCGCAGGATCTTCGGGTGCGGTGTCTCGAGCGCGTTCGCCATGTCGTAGAAGAGTTCCTCGAACAGCTTCTCGCCCGGCCGGCTGCCCGTGACCTTGATCTCGATGCCGCCCAGCGGGTTCTCCGGACCGCGCACGGTGAAACCGGCGAGACGGATCATGTTTTCCGCCAGATCGCCGATCCGCACGGGTTCGCCCATCTCCAGCAGGAAGATGTCACCGCCCTTGGACAGCGCGCTCGACTGGACGATGAGTTCCGCCGCCTCCTGGATCGACATGAAATAGCGGCGCATGTCCGGGTCGGTCACCGTCACCGGGCCACCTTGGGCGATCTGCTGCTTGAAGAGCGGTACGACGGAGCCGTTCGAGCCCAGCACGTTGCCGAAGCGGACGGCGCAAAAATGCTGCTTCTTGCCGAGCCGCTGCGCCTCCAGCGCCATGTGGCGCACGATCAGTTCAGCCCAGCGCTTGGTCGCACCCATCACATTGGTCGGCCGCACCGCCTTGTCGGACGAGATCAGCACGAAATCCGCGACATCCTCCTCGAAGGCGACCTTCGCCACCACCATGGTGCCGTAGACATTGTTCTCGATGCCTTCCAGCGCATTGGCTTCCACCAGCGGCACATGCTTGTGGGCGGCGGCGTGATAGAGCACCTCAATGCCATGGCCGCGGATGGTTTCGCGCACCCGCGGTTCGTTGGTGATCGAGCCCAGCACGGGCACGACCTCGCAATGTTTCAGCCCCTGCAGTTCGCGGTCAATCCGGTAGAGCGCGAATTCATTCGCCTCGAACAGCACCAGTTTCTTCGGTTTCCACTGCACGATGAGGCGGCAGAGTTCCGAGCCGATGGAGCCGCCGGCGCCGGTCACCATGATCGTCCGGCCTTCCAGGATGCCGCCCAGCAGCGCGGGATCCGGCGGCACGAAGGAGCGGCCCAGAAGCTCGTCGATCTCGATCTCGCGGATCTGATTGGCCAGGTAACGACCATCGACCAGATCAGTGATGTCCGGCACGGTTCGGATCTTCACGCCAAGCCCGCTGATGCTGCTGATGACGCTCTTGCGGCGATCCGCGGAAATGGAGGACAGCGAGAGGATGATCTCCTGCGCGCCGTATTGCTCGATCAGGCGCGGCAGGTTGGCCGGGTTGTAGACCCGGTAGCCGCCGACATCGCGGCCGTGATTGGTGGGGTCCTCATCGAGAAGTCCGACCACGAAGCGGTTGCCATTGCCTCGAAGCGCCATGGCGAGTTGCACCGAGGATGAGCTGGTGCCGTAGATGAAGACCGGCTGCTCGTCGCGGCGCATGCCGGTGCCGTGGCTGAGCACGACTTTTGCGGCAAAGCGGGCGCCGCCGATTAGGGCGGTGCCGATGGCAAAGAAGAAGAAGGGAACGGATCGGGGCACGATGCCGCGACCGGACATCTCCATCAGGAAGACGACGATGATCCAGATCATCGTCGCAATGCCCATGGCCCTCAGGATCGTCCAGATCGCCGTGTCCGGCAGGTAGCGGATGACCGCGCGGTAGAGCCCCATGCGGATGAAGATCGGGATGGCGATCACCGGCGCGATCAGGGCCAGGAAAATCCGCTCCTCGGTGATGACCGGCATCCACACCGCATAGCGCAGCGCATAACTCGCCCACAGAGCAACGATCAGCGCGACGGCATCGAAGCTGATCAGGATCACCCGCTTCCAGACGCGAGGCAGTCTTTCAAGCGTATAGCGCAGGAAGTCTATCATCCATTATCCGGACACTGAATCGTCGAAAAGACGAGGCGGGTATTGATAAAGAGGTGCAATAGCAGGTGCATAACCGTTACTCCTGCCGAGCGCCACTGAAGATTGTTCTTTGCAATCCCTGCTTGACGGAATAGTGCGGTTTCCAGGCCAGCACGGCTTCTGTCTTGGCTATATCGACCTCTAAATTCTTAAGCAAGCGATCACTGAGGGATGCCTTGCCGACAAGCGATGCAGCTGCCTGCATGGCCTTGATCGGAAGCGGCAGGCTGAGCGCGCGTTTCCCTTGCAGGTCGGCCATCATCTGGAACAGGTCCTTGGTCGAGAGGTCTTCGCCATCGCTCGCCAGGAAAACCTGGCCGGCGGCTGCCGGATGGTCTGCCGCGGCAATCAGGAGATCCGTCAGATTGCCGACATAGACCAGCGAGCGGCTGTTGCGGCAGCAGCCGAAGGGGGAGGGGATGCCGCTTGCCGCCCAGCGCATGAGAAGCCGGAAATTGGCACCCACCCCCGGCCCGTAGACGAGCGGCGGGCGGATGATGACAATCTCCAGGCCCGTCTGCTCGCCAAGTTCCAGAAGCGATTGTTCCGCCTCCGCCTTCGAGCGGCCATAGGGGTCCTGCGGGGCAGGCGCGTCATCGGCCTGAAAAGGCCGACCTTCCGCGGTCGTTTCCCCGTTCACCTTGATCGAACTGACATAGACTAAGCGGCGAACGCCTGCCTTTGCCGCCTGGCGGGCAAGGTTCAGCGTCGCCTCGACATTCATGGCGCGGAAGGCGGCCAGCGGATCGGCCTCCCGCTCGCGCATGACATGGACACGGGCGGCCAGATGAATGACGCAATCAACGCCCTTAAGCGCCGCCGTCCAGTCGGTTGCAGCGTTGATGTCTGGGATCGTCAGATGATCCGGCAGGGATTTGCGGCTGACCGGACGGAACGGCATGCCACGCTGCGCCAAATCTTCGCACAGATGGCGCCCGACAAATCCCGTTGCTCCCGTCACCAGTATCACGCGTTCCGCTCCTTAAGCCTCTAGCGCCGTTTCGCCAAAAGCAGCCGTCGATAGGTCGCAAAAGAGGCTTTTTCCTGATCCGCCAGACCGGCGCCGGCCCACAGGATGACCAAGACGAGCACTGCGTAGACGAGGACCGTGAGAGCCCAGGCCGTCCAGCCGGACGGAACCAGAAGCACGATCGGCAAAAGGACGAGCGCATTCAGCAGGAGTGCGGTGACGGTCACCGGTCTGGCCCCACCGAACCGCCGGGAAAGCCGCTGATAGGCATGCGAACGGTGCGCCTCGGCGGGGTTTTCTCCCCGCAGAATGCGCACCAGCAGCGTTACCGTGGCATCGCTGGCAAAGAGCGCGGCAAACAGCAGCCATTGCGGCAGGCTCAGCCAGCCGTTCGTCATCGTCACGAGTGCAGAGGCAAAGAGAATGAAACCTAAAAACGTGCTGCCCGCATCGCCCATGAAGATGCGCGCCGGAGGCCAGTTGAACAGCAGGAAGCCGAAGCTCGCGACCGCGACCGCGCCCATCATCCACCAGATCCAGGTGCCGGTCGCATCAGGAGCGGCAAGGCCTGAGGCGAGCATGGCCGAGACCATCATCAGGATGGCCTGCTGGCTGGCGATGCCGTCGATGCCGTCCATGAAGTTGAAGAGATTGATCCACCAGACGCCGGCCACCAGCAGGAGAAGGACCCCGATGGTCGCCAGGAACAGACCACCATCCGGTGCAAAGATCCGGGTGGCGCCGACCATCCAGATGGCAGTGCCCACCGCGATGGCCTGCACCGGCAGGCGGACACGGGCGCTGAGCGGTCGCCAGTCGTCGATCAGGCCGGTGAGCGCAATCACGAAGCCCAAGAGAAGCAAGGTGAGCGACAGGGCCTCGCCGCCCGGCAGCAGCAGGCCCGCAGCAAGCGCGCCGGCAACGATGCCCACGCCGCCGCCGGTCGGGGTCGGGCGCACATGCGTGGAGCGCGCCACCGGGGCCTGCACGAGGCCCAGCCGATCGGCCTTGCGGATGATCAGGAAAACGAACAGGGCGCTGATCGCACCGGCACCCAGAAGGATGAGGAGTTGGCTCGACATGAGGTGGGCTGGCTGTCTTTCGCGTGTTTCAACGCTGGTAGTGCCTCGGCTGCCGCTTGTCCAGCCAAACCGGCTCCGTTTTGGCCTCGGCGCTTGACTCGTGCGCGAAATCTTCTAAGGAGTTTGCCCGAAGGGAAGCAAGAATGGTTCGCCGCGACTATAACATCGCCGCTGCATTTGGTCCGGCACACGCTGCCGGCGCGCTCGCCCCTGTCTATGTATCTTCCAAAACCAAGGCCAAAACGACGACGAAAACCGTCTGACGTCTCTGGCCCACCGCTCTCTCCCCGGTCTGGCCGGGGACAAGGAACAGCACGCGCCTCGTGCCGTGGTTCCCCCTCCGAGATCCGAGGAGAGAAGAGAAAGAGAGCAGTAACATGGGTTTCAAGATTGCAGTCGTGGGCGCGACCGGAAATGTCGGCCGTGAGATGCTGAACATCCTTTCCGAACGCAGCTTCCCCGCGGATGAGGTCGTGGCGCTGGCATCGGCCCGCAGCCAGGGCACCGAGGTGTCCTTCGGCGACAAGACGCTCAAGGTCTCCAACCTCGAAAACTACGATTTTTCCGATACCGATATTTGCCTGATGTCCGCCGGCGGCACCATTTCGCAGAAGTGGTCGCCGAAGATCGGCGCGCAGGGTTGCGTCGTCATCGATAACTCGTCCGCCTGGCGCTATGATTCCGAAGTTCCGTTGATCGTGCCGGAAGTGAACCCGGATGCGGTTGCCGGTTTCACCAAGAAGAACATCATCGCCAATCCAAATTGCTCGACGGCCCAGCTCGTCGTGGCGCTGAAGCCGCTGCATGATGCCGCCAAGATCAAGCGCGTCGTCGTCTCCACCTACCAGTCGGTCTCCGGCGCCGGCAAGGAAGGCATGGACGAGCTCTTCACCCAGACCCGCGCCGTCTTCGTCGCCGATCCGGTCGAATCGAAGAAGTTCACCAAGCGCATCGCCTTCAACGTCATCCCGCACATCGATGTGTTCATGGAAGACGGCTATACGAAGGAAGAGTGGAAGGTTCTGGCCGAAACCAAGAAGATGCTCGACCCGAAGATCAAGGTCACCTGCACGGCCGTGCGCGTGCCGGTCTTCATCGGCCACTCGGAATCGGTCAACATCGAGTTCGAAAACGAGATCACCGCCGATCAGGCGCGTGACATCCTGCGCGATGCGCCCGGTTGCCTCGTCATCGACAAGCACGAGAACGGCGGTTACATCACCCCGGTCGAATGCGCCGGTGAAGATGCCACCTATATCTCGCGTATCCGCGAGGATGCGACCGTCGAAAACGGTCTCAATCTGTGGGTCGTCTCCGACAACCTGCGCAAGGGTGCCGCCCTCAACGCCATCCAGATTGCCGAGCTGCTCGTCAATCGCGGCCTCATCAAGCCGCGCAAGCAGGCTGCCTGATACCAGTTATTAAGCCTATTGCTGTAAAGCCTCGCTCTGAATGAGCGGGGCTTTTTTTGGGTCCATCACGATCTTTTCATGTACGGAAAGGTTGTCGATGGGGATGGCGCCCGCCATAACCGGGCAAACATTGACGGTCGCCCACGCGGTGACCCTCCTCGAAATGGCATTGGGGTCCAACAGAATGTTGAAGAAGATCATCGGCGGCATCGTCGTGGCAACCTGCATGATGTCCAGCCAGGCGGCCTATGCCGCGGCCTGCGGCAATGATGCTTCAGGCTTTCAAGCCTGGGTGGAGAATTTCAAGCAGCAGGCGCCGTCGAAGGGTATTCCCCCGCAGGTCGTCCAGCGGGCCTTTGCCGAGGTGCAGTATAACCGCGCCACGATCCGCGCCGACCGCGGCCAGAAAAGCTTCAAGCTGTCCTTTGAAGAGTTCATGAAGAAGCGCGGCGGCCAAGCGATCATCTCGCGCGGCAAAAGCATGAAGGCGTCGAATGCCTCGCTGTTCTCGGCCATCGAGCGCCGTTACGGCGTGCCGGCCGGCCCGCTTCTCGCCATCTGGGGCATGGAAACCGGCTTCGGCAGCTTCCTCGGCGACCAGCACACGCTGTCGGCGGTGACCACCCTTGCCTATGACTGCCGCCGTTCGGCCTTTTTCACCGAGCAGCTGTATGCGGCGCTGCAGCTTGTCGCCCGCGGCGATCTCAGCACGTCCGCCCGCGGTGCAGCCCATGGCGAAATCGGCCAGACGCAGTTTTTGCCGCTCAACGTCATCCGCTACGGCGCCGACGGCGATGGCGACGGCCATATCGACATGGTCCGTTCGCGTGCCGATGCGCTGGCCTCGACCGCCAACTTCCTCGTCGGCCATGGCTGGCGCGCGGGTGCCGGCTATCAGCCGGGCCAGCCGAATTTCGTTGCGATCCAGGGCTGGAATGCCGCCACCGTCTATCAGCAGGCCATCGCCTATATCGGCGCCCAGATCGACGGACGCTGAGGTCTACGCAGACAGACAAAACCCCCGGATCAGCGATGATCGCGGGGGTTTTCTTTTTTCCTTCACGCAGTTTGCCGGATCGGCGACCTCAGACCGTTGGACGGATAAAGTCGCCGGTCTTGGAATCCATCACCCACAGCTCGCCGGTGGAAATATCGAACCAGGAGCCATGCAGGCGCATCCGGCCCTTTTCCTCCAGAATGCGCACGCAAGGAAAGGTTCTAAGGTTCGCGAGCGAACTGCGGATCGAAACCCGCTCCAGCGCCGTCTGGCGTTCCGCCTGGGTCAGCACGTCTGTATTGGGGATCTGCTCGGCGGTCGGGCGCAAAAGTCCCATCCACTTGCCGATGAAGTCGCCGGGCGACAGCGGTTCGTCAGAGGGATCAAGGGCTGCCTGAATGCCGCCGCAGCGGCCATGGCCCATCACCACGATGTCGCGGATCTTCAGCACCTGGACCGCATATTCCAGCGCAGCCGAGGTTGCGTGGTACTGGCCGTCCGGCTCGTAGGGCGGCACTAGGTTCGCAACGTTACGGATGACGAAGAGTTCGCCGGGGCCGGAATCGAAAATGGTTTCCGGTGCTGCCCGGGAATCGCAACAGGCAACAACCAGCGTGTGCGGTTTCTGGCCTGTTTCCGCCAGGTTGCGGTAGCGATCACGCTCCCCGCTGTAGCGGCCGCTCATGAAATTCTCATAGCCGGCAAGGAGGGTGGGCGGAAAATCTGTCATGCCTGTTTGCTTAATCTCCTGCGCCATGAATATCAACTGTCTCGATTGTGCGCTGCGAGACTGCGAGATCCGGCCTAACGCCTGCGGGTGCGGGACGGGTGCATCAGGTGGCGAAGCTGGACCATGGCCATCGGCGTCGATAGGCTCGCGGCGTCAGTTTCCAGCGTCAGCTCGTCACCACCGCGCTTGGCGGTGCGGGCCAGGATCTCGTAGACGCTGGCGGTTGCCAGCTGCAGCGCCTTTTCCTCGTCCATGCCGGACAGCAGCCGGGCGAGGAAAACGGCAGACAGAAGGTCACCAAGGCCGTTCGGCGGATTGTCGATCAGCCGATGCTCCGCCAGCAGCGCGTGATTGCCGGTGAGATAGAGATTGCCGGTGCCGCCGGCCATCATCGGCACGGCGGAGGTCACCAGCATCTTCGGGGGGCCGAGCGCGACGGCCGCATCCATCACGGCGGCATTGGTGTCGAGATCGGCACCGGAGAGCCAGCCGAGTTCGTACCGGTTCGGCGTTGCGAGCGAGGCCAGCGGGATCAACTCATCGCGGATCGCCTCCGCCGTCGCCTGCGGCACATAGAGGCCACCCTTGTCGCCCATCACCGGATCGCAGAGGTAGACGATCTCAGGATTGCGCTCTTTCAGCGCATTCACCAGCCGTGCCACGTGGCGCGGCTGCGTAGCACTGCCGAAATAGCCGGTCAGCACCGCCTTCACCTCGCCGAGCCACGGGGCGCGGATCAGGTCGTCGATCACCGCACCGAACTGTTCGTCCGGCATGGTGACCCGTGTCGAGGGACCATGACCCGGATGCCATGGAAGCAGGATGGTCGGCAGCGCCCAGACGGGCAAGCCAAGGCTCTCCAGCGCAAAAACGGCTGCACGATTGCCAACGGTGCCGCGCACCACATGGCTCGAGATGACGATGACGGCACTGCTTTCTGACATGAAAGACCCCGATTTTTGCGTCTTGATCGATTTTTCATGGCATCCTGTCAATAAAATCCATGAAATTAGACAAAACTCTGTGCCACAACTGCCATAAACCGAGCCGAAACCGTTGTTCGGACATAACCAAGATCCCCGGGAGGACTGCATGGCTGCGAAGCGAAATCTGAAACGCGAGAAACCCATCGAACTGGCAAAGGCTGTCCTCGGTCCAGATGCCGCGGCGGCTCTTGATCCCGATATCCTGTTCGGTCGGGCCAGCGTTGACGACCTTGCAGCCTATACGCCGGAGATGCTGGCGAAGTCGGCCATCCATGCCGGCGAACAGTTGAAGGCCTGGACGGGCGAGAGCGCCCATATCAGCATCTCCACAGTCGATGGTGTTGCGCCCGGTGGGGTGCCGGTCTGCGTCCTCACTGTTATCGACCGCGACATGCCCTTCCTGTTCGATTCGATCATGGGAGAGGTGACGAGCACCCACCGCGATATCACGCTCGCGGTCCATCCCATCCTTGTCGTCGAAGCGGGCAAGGCGCCAAGCCTCTATTCCTTTGAGCGGAGTGAAGCGGGCAGCCGGCATGTCAGCTTCGTCCAGGTCCATCTTGCCCCGCTTTCCGACGACCAGTCGACGGGTCTCAAGGATCGGCTGCGGCAGGTGCTGGACCGCGTGCATGCGGCGATCAGCGACTGGAAGCCGATGCTCGAGCTTTTAAACGCCGCAATGACGGAACTGCCCGCCAGCGGTGCCGGTCGCCGCAAGTCGGACCGCGAGGAAGCCCTGGAATTCCTCTCCTGGTTGCGCGACGGCAACTTCATCTTCCTCGGCATGCGCGAATATGTGTATTCCGGCGAAGGCGACAAGGCGACGGTGGAGCGCGGCAAGGGCAGTGGCCTCGGCATCCTGTCGGATCCGGATGTGCTGGTGCTGCGCCAGGGCAAGGATGCGGTGACGACCACGCCGGAAATCCTGCAGTTCCTGCAGGGACCGGATCTGCTCATCGTCACCAAGGCGAATGTCAAATCGGTCGTGCATCGCCGCGCCTACATGGATTATGTCGGCGTCAAGCGTTTCGATGCCAAGGGCAAGGTGACCGGCGAGCTGCGCGTCGTCGGTCTGTTCACGGCCACCGCCTACACCCATTCGGTCATCGAGATCCCGCTTCTGCGGGCGAAGGTCGAACAGGTCGAAGACCATTTCGGCTTCGATCCGCTCAGCCATTCCGGCCGCATGCTGCGCAACACGCTGGAATCCTATCCGCGCGATGATCTCTTCCAGATCGATACGGATCTTCTCGCCCGCTACTGCGAACAGATCATGGAACTGGCCGAGCGTCCGCGGGTGAGGGCGCTCGCCCGTATCGACCATTTTGACCGCTTCGTCTCGATCATCGTCTACGTGCCGCGCGAAAACTACAATTCGGCGGTGCGCGAAAAGATCGGCGCCTATCTGGCTGCCACCTATCAGGGCCATGTGTCCGCCTATTACCCGGCCTTCCCGGAAGGCGGTGCGGCACGCGTCCACTTCATCATCGGCCGGCGTGACGGCAAGACGCCGCGCATTCCGCAGCCGAAGCTGGAGGAGGCGATCCGCGCGATCTCCACGCCTTGGGAGGAGCGGTTCGTGGGTCTTGCCGGTGCCGACGCCCCGGTGATCGAAACGACCTTCGCCTTTCAGGAGGCCTTTTCGCCGGAACAGACCGTTTCCGACCTGCCGAATATCCTGGCCTGCGCGCGTGGTGAACCGATCCGCATCTCGCTTTACGAGCGGCAGGAGGAAGAGCGCCTCATCCTGGCCCTGAAGATCTTCCACGCGGAAGAGCATCTCGCCTTGTCGCGTCGCGTGCCGCTTCTGGAAAACCTGGGCTTCCAGGTGGTGAGCGAGCGCACCTTCGATCTGGAACTGCCCGAGGCCGGCAAGCGGATCGTGCTGCACGACATGGAACTGGAACTGCCGGACGGCGGCCGGATCGATTTCGCCAAGGAGGCCCCGCTGATCGAGGAGGCCTTCCTCGCCGCCTTTGCTGGCCTCGTCGACAATGACAGCTTCAACCGTCTGGTGCTCCTGACCGGACTTTCGGTGCGGGAAGTCACGGTGCTGCGCGCGTTTGCCCGCTATCTGCGCCAGACGGGCATCGTCTATTCGCAGGCCCACATCGCCGATACGCTCGCCCGTTATCCGGCGATCAGCCGGCGCATCTTCGCGCTCTTTCGCGATGGCTTTGATCCGGCCATTGCCGAGAAGCAGCGCGAACGCAAGCTGACCGATCACCATGCGGCGATCGAGGAGGCGCTGATTGCGGTGCCGAACCTTGATGACGACCGCACCTTCCGCCGCTTCGTCAATGCGATCGATTCGACGCTGCGCACCAACTATTTCCAGCGTGGTGCCGACGGCAAACCGAAGCCAATCCTGGCCTTCAAGTTCGATCCGAAGCTGCTGGAAGGCCTGCCGCAGCCGCGCCCCTTCCGCGAGATCTATGTCTATGGCACCGAAGTGGAAGGCGTTCACCTGCGCTTCGGCAAGGTTGCCCGCGGTGGCCTGCGCTGGTCGGATCGCGGCGAGGATTACCGCACGGAGGTGCTGGGTCTCGTCAAGGCACAGCAGGTGAAGAATGCCGTTATCGTGCCGGTTGGTGCGAAGGGCGGTTTCTTCCCGAAGCGCCTTCCGTCGCCCGCTCAGCGGGATGCCTTCTTCAACGCCGGCAAGGAGGCCTACAAGACCTTCATCCGCACCCTGTTGTCGATCACCGACAATATTGTTGCTGGCGAGATCGTCGGTCCGGCCGATACGCTGCGGCTTGATGGCGACGATCCCTATTTCGTCGTCGCCGCCGACAAGGGCACC
Organism: Allorhizobium pseudoryzae; assembly: GCF_011046245.1. Lineage (NCBI taxonomy): Bacteria > Pseudomonadati > Pseudomonadota > Alphaproteobacteria > Hyphomicrobiales > Rhizobiaceae > Affinirhizobium > Affinirhizobium pseudoryzae. The sequence goes on along the minus strand of NZ_CP049241.1, from coordinate 1,540,868 downwards.
GCCACCTTCTCCGATACCGCCAATGGCCTGGCGCAGGAAGCCGGCTTCTGGCTCGATGATGCCTTTGCCTCCGGCGGTTCGGCGGGTTACGATCACAAGAAGATGGGCATTACCGCCCGCGGCGCCTGGGAAGCGGTCAAGCGCCACTTCCGCGAGATGAACATCGACATCCAGTCGACGCCCTTCAGCGTCGCCGGCGTCGGCGACATGTCCGGCGACGTCTTCGGCAACGGCATGCTGCTGTCGAAGCATATCCGCCTGATTGCCGCCTTCGACCATCGCGACATCATCATCGATCCCAATCCGGACACGAAGAAGAGCTTTGCCGAGCGCAACCGCATGTTCAAGCTGCCGCGCTCCAGCTGGCAGGATTTCGATCGCTCCGTCCTTTCTGAAGGCGGGATGATCATTTCGCGCGCGGAAAAATCGGTGAAGCTCAGCCCGCAGGCGAAAGCCGCGATCGATATCGACAAGGATGTCGCGACCCCCTTCGAGATCATGACGGCGATCCTGAAGAGCCCCGTCGATCTTCTGTGGTTCGGCGGCATCGGCACCTACATCAAGGCACAGTCGGAAACCGACGCCGAGGTTGGCGACCGCGCCAATGACCCGATCCGTGTCGCGGCTGCCGAGGTGCGGGCGAAGGTCATCGGCGAAGGCGCTAATCTCGGTGTCACCCAGAAGGGCCGCATCGCCTATGCTCTGAATGGCGGGCGCATCAATTCGGATGCGATCGACAATTCCGCCGGCGTCAATTCCTCCGACGTCGAGGTCAACATCAAGATCGCACTCAGCCCCGCCATGCAGGATGGCCGCCTGCCGCGTGACAAACGCGACAAGCTGCTCGCCTCCATGACGGACGAGGTGGCCGGCCTCGTGCTGCGCAACAACTACCTGCAGACGCTGGCAATCTCGCTCACCACGCGGCGCGGCAGCCGCAACCGCGAGGATCTGTCGCGTCTCATGTCGGCGCTCGAGGCGCGCGGCGAACTGAACCGCAAGGTCGAAACCCTGCCGGACGATGCGGAACTGGCCGACCGCTATGCCGCCGGCAAACCGCTCACCCGGCCGGAAGTGGGCGTCCTGCTCTCCTATTCGAAGATCGTGCTGTTCGATCAGATCGTGGGAAGCGACCTGCCGGACGATCCCTACTTCGGCTCCGTCCTGACGGGTTACTTCCCGAAGCAGATGCAGAGGACCTATGCGGATGACATTGCCCATCACCGCCTGCACCGGGAAATCATTGCCACGGTGCTCGCCAACGAGGTGATCAACCGTGGCGGACCGGGCTTCACCCAGATGCTGAGCGATGTCAGTGGCCGGGGGCAGGTGGATGTGGTGAAGGCTGCCTTCATCGCCCGCGATGCCTATGACTTGCCGAAACTCTGGGCTGCGGTCGATGCGCTCGACGGCCAGCTGGACGGCGAGACGCAGAACGATCTCTACGAGCAGATCGGCGAGATCTTCGTCGGGGCGACGATCTTCATTCTGCAGACCGGCATGACGGCAGGTCCCGTGCAGGCGGCGGTCTCGCGCATCCGCACCGGTCTGAAGAGCCTGCGCGGTGCGATCTCCAGGACGTCCGTTCGCGCGGACAGCCTGCCGGACGACGTGCCGGAAGAGCTGATCGAGGAGCTGAACATCCTGCCGAACCTCGTGCTGGTGCCGGAAATCATGCTGATTTCGGAACGCAGCGGTGCCGCCCTTGCCCGGGCGACCGAGGTCTATTTCAGCGTGACCGACACGTTCCGCGTCAACCGGTTCCTGGAAGCCGGCGAGCGCTACAACGCCGCCGATCACTACGAGAACCTCGCGATCATCCGCAGTCTGCAGCAGATCGCGGCGGCCAGGCGGGATATCGTCAGCAATGCGCTGGCGACCCACGGCAAGGATCGCAAGCCGCTGGAGGCCTGGCTTGCCAGTGATCGTATCCGTCTCAACCGCATCAGCAGCGAGCTTCTCGCGATGAGCGACGGCGAAACGACGCTGGCGCGGATGATGGTGGCCGCCAGCCTCTTCACCGATCTTGCCCAAAGCGGCGTTCGGTGATCCTATGGCCTCCGGTTAATCCGGAGGCGTGCGGTGGCAGGAACAAGCGAGGGGACGGTGCAGAAGGTGCCGTCCCGCGGGATCTGGGGCTGGATGCTGTTCGACTGGGCGGCCCAGCCCTTCTTCACGGTGGTCACCACCTTCGTGTTCGGGCCGTATTTCGTCGCGCGCCTCACCGAGGATCCGGTCGCGGCCCAGGCCATGTGGAGCAACATGGCGACCGTCTCCTCCATCGTCATCGCGCTTCTCTCGCCCGTCCTCGGCTCGATTGCCGACCAGTCCGGTCCGCGCAAGCCGTGGATCGCCTGTTTCGCCGCGATCAAGATTGCATCGCTAACGATGCTTTGGTTCGCAGCCCCCGGCTCGCCGATCCTGCTGCCCGTGACCTTCATGATTCTCGCCTCGATCGCAGCGGAATTTTCCATCGTCTTCAATGATTCGATGATGCCGCGGCTCGTAGCCCCCGCCGATGTCGGCCGCGTCTCGAACACCGCCTGGGGGCTCGGTTATCTCGGCGGCATGCTGGTGCTAATCCTCGTCGTCGGTTTTCTCGCGGCCGATCCCGTCTCCGGCAAGACGCTGTTGGGCCTGCCACCGCTCTTTGGGCTCGATCCGGCGCTTGGCGAGGATGCGCGCATCACCGGTCCGCTGGCCGCGCTCTGGTATCTCGTCTTCATCCTGCCGATGTTTTTCTTCACGCCGGATGCGAAACAGGGCGAGCCGCTGCAAACGGCGGTGCGCTCCGGCCTGCGCGAGTTGAAGGCCACAATCCGCGATCTTCTCGATCGCCGGCGCATGGTGCTGCGCTTCCTCGTCGCCCGCATGCTCTACCAGGATGGCGTCAACGGCCTGCTGATCCTCGGCGGCACGTTCGCCGCCGGCATGTTCGGCTGGGTGACGCTGGAAATCGGCCTTTTCGGCATTCTCCTGAATGTGGTGGCTGTGTTCAGCTGCCTGATTGCCGGTCGCCTCGACCGGCTGTTCGGGTCGAAGGCGGTCGTCATCCTCAGCCTCGTGCTGCTGCTCATTGCCACCGTCGGCATCATTTCGACGGGGCCCGGCTTCGTCGCCTTCGGACTTATTCCCATGCCTGTCGACGACAGCGGCGGCCTGTTCGGCACGCCGGCGGAAAAAGCCTATCTCGGCTTCGGCCTGTTGATCGGCATGGCGTTTGGCCCGGTGCAGGCCTCGTCGCGCTCCTATCTGGCGCGCAGTGTGCACCCGGACGAGGCGGGGCGGTACTTCGGCATCTATGCGCTCTCCGGCCGCGCCACCAGCTTCATGGCAACGCTCTCCTTCTCGCTCGTCACCTATGCCAGCGGCTCCTCACGGCTGGGCATGGCGGTGCTGATCGTCTTCCTGGCGGCGGGTTTCCTGCTGCTGCTCAAGACGCCCTATCCGGCGCGGGAAGCGGTACGTTGAGAGTTTGAGTGTGTGCAGGGTTGGGTCGCGCGTGTGGCCGAACCCCCTCTGGCTGCCGCCATCTCCCCCACAAGGGGGAGACCGCAGGCGGCGCCCGCCGGCGCTTCAATCAGCTTCGGCGGGTCGGCTGGGTTAAAGCCCTGCCCCTTGTGGGGAGGGTGGGGAGGGGTCTTGATCTGGACGACGTAGGAGTGATGGGCTGCACCTCCATCCTCAGTGGCGGAAATGCCGCATGCCGGTGAAGACCATGGCGACACCATGCTCGTCAGCGGCGGCGATTACCTCTTCGTCGCGCATCGAACCGCCCGGCTGGATCACGGCGGTGGCGCCGGCGGCGATCATCGACAGCAGGCCGTCGGCAAACGGCAGGAAGGCTTCGGAGGCCACGGCAGAACCCTTGGTCATCGGCTCAGCCCAGCCCATGGTCTTGGCCGCATCCTCGGCCTTGATGCCGGCGATACGGGCGGAATCGACGCGGCTCATCTGGCCAGCGCCGATGCCAGCGGTCTGGCCGTCCTTGGCATAGACCACCGCATTCGACTTGACGTGTTTCGCCACCTTGTAGGCGAACTTCATGTCGATCAGTTCCTGCTCGGTCGGGGCGCGCTTGGTCACCACGCGGAGATCGAGATCTTCGACCATGGCATTGTCGCGGGTCTGGACCAGCAGGCCGCCGGAGACGGTCTTTGCCGTGAAGCCGCGTGAGCGCGGATCGGGCAGGCCGCCGGTCACCAGCAGGCGCAGGTTCTTCTTCGCCGCAATGATGTGCTGCGCCTCGTCGGTGACGGCGGGCGCGATGATGACCTCGGTGAAGACCTTGACGATTTCGGTTGCCGTTTCTGCATCCAGCAGCGTGTTGAGCGCCACGATTCCGCCGAAGGCCGAGACGGAATCGCAGGCGAGCGCCCGCTTGTAGGCCTCCGTCAGCGAGGTTCCGATCGCCACGCCGCACGGATTGGCGTGCTTGATGATGGCGCAGGCCGGGGCCTTCTTCGGATCGAATTCGGAGACGAGTTCGAAGGCGGCGTCGGTATCGTTGATGTTGTTGTAGGAAAGCTGCTTGCCCTGCAGGAGCTTGGCGGTCGCAACGCCTTCGCGCTTCTCGCCCGTCAGGTAGAAGCCGGCGGACTGGTGCGGGTTTTCGCCATAGCGCATTTCCTGCGACAGCGCGCCGCCGAGCGTGCGGTAGCGCGGGATCTCGATGTCGAGCGCCTCGGCAAACCAGTTGGAGATCATCGTGTCATAGGCGGCCGTGCGGGCATAGGCGCGAGCGGCGAGCTTCTGGCGGAAGGCGTAGGCCGTCTGGCCGTCGTCGGAGCGCAGCGCTTCGATCACCTGCGGGTAGTCCTGCGGATCAGTGACGACCGTCACATAGGCATGGTTCTTGGCGGCGGCGCGGATCATCGCCGGGCCGCCGATATCAATGTTTTCGACGGTGGTCGGATAGTCGCCGCCGGCGGCACGCACTTCCTCGAAGGGGTAGAGGTTGATGACCGCAAGATCGATCGCGCCGATCTTGTGCTCTTCCATCGCCTTCACATGCTCGGCATCGTCACGGATGGCGAGCAGGCCACCGTGAACGCCCGGGTGCAGCGTCTTGACGCGGCCATCCATGATCTCCGGAAAGCCGGTAACGTCCGAGACGTCGGTGACGTCGAGGCCGGCCTCGCGGATCGCCTTGAAGGTGCCACCGGTCGAGAGCAACCGCACGCCGAATTCGCTCAAGGCCCGCGCCAGCTCGATAATGCCGGTCTTGTCGGAGACGGACAACAGCGCCGTGCGGATCTTCACTTTGTCTGGGGCGGGGATCATCTTGGAAACAACGGCCATCGGTCACTCCGTTCAGGGGCAGGCCGTCTCATCCGGCGGACGGCCTTTTCATGCGCGCCGCCTAGCACAGCTTGAGCCGGAGGGGAACGGCTGTGGCGCGATCGGCCGGTTCAAACCTGCTGCTTCAGCATCCAGCGGAGGTCAGAGGTGCCGGGCAGCTCGAAATCGATGACCAGTTGCTGGCTGGGGCGCATGCCGGAGACATCGGCAAAAAAGACATCCTCCTCGATGCCCACCTCCAGACCGGGTGCGGCAAACAGCCAGACCTCGCCGTCCGCGCCTTCCATGGAAATCGTCTCGGCATCGACGCGCGACAGAAGGACGGAGGGATGGATATGGAAACGGGCGGTGCCGGTGACCTGCTTTCCTTCGGCACCCTCCGGCACGAAGAAGTGGTCGTGCCCCTTGACCCTGTGACCCTTGGCGGCAAGTCCGATCTCGCGCTGGTGCACATAACCGAAGGGCATAACATAGCCGTCATGCGAGGCCTTCAGCCAGTCATTGCCATAGGTATCCTCCCAGCGCTGCACGGAAAAATCTCGGGCACCATCCAGAAGCAGGGGGCCGAGCAGGCGGGATGTGGCGATCCGCGCGGACGAGGTTTCTCCCAGTGTCACCGTCGAATGGGCGGCGGTGGCGCGCGACAGCTGCCGATAGGTGCGGCCGGCGAATTTCGGGGCGCCGGCATTGACGATGAACCGGCTGCGTCCGGCGGAGAATTCGAAACACAGATAGCCGGCATGCGCGCCGCGCGAGAGATCGGGCGATAGCGGTCGGCCGGTATCGACAAGGATCGTCGTCTCGCCCGCCGTCAGCCGGTGATAATGGCAGTGGGGCAGGGCCTTGAAGGGTTTGCCGCCCGTCTCATCGTAGCGGAGAACGGCGGACAGTTCGGCCGCCGGCGTGGCGCTTGCCCCGTTGAAGAGTGCCAGATCGCCATCCTGATGGCGGAAGAAACGCAGCGCCGGATAGATCCGGTCGATGGTCGGGATCAGCTTTTGCGGAACGTCGTATCCCAGATTGATGTAGGTCTGCCGGAGCGGCAAAAGATCGAGCAGGATTTCGAGGGCCGTCCGCGGATTGCGGGACACATGGCCGCCATCGGCCAGGATCTGCAGTTCCAGTTCTCGGTCCAGCCTTGCCCCTTCGCGGCGGATGACCTTTTCCGGGGAGGGAATGGCCAGCGTCGCCATGGCCAGCGCGATATGGATCCGGAGCCGCGTTTCCGTCGGTGGCAGGCAGGCCACCGCCTTGCGCAGGAAATGTCGATGGCAGGCGATGCATCGCATGAAACGTCGATAAAAGCCGCCTTCCGCCCCCTGCAGCACGACGGGCGAATGGGAGAGCAGCGCAATCATCCGCTCTGCCGCCACGTGCGGTTCCCAGGCGGGGACGGAGATCTTGCGGCCGTGGATCTGCATCCAGGCGTTCAGCAGGTGGCGGGCCTGGACGCGCGCTTCGTCCTTGCGCAGCGCCCGGATATGTCGCAGCCAGGCAAAGGAGTGCAGCCGCTCGGCAAAGGCGCGCGACGGCAGGGGCTCGAGGAAGGGATTATCCTCCTCCGTTTCGAACACCCGGCCGGCGAGCGGGAAACGTCCTGCCATGATTTCCTGAGCAATGAACGGGTCTGCGGCCCTGAGATCCGTCGGCGCCACCACCAGTCGCTCCGGAACGGTCATGCCGACGCGGGTTGCTGTCATGCGCACGGGCAGCAGCCGGCGGCAAAGGCGCCGCTGCGCCTCTGTCAGTCCCAGAGCTAGACGTCGTCGGCGCTCAGCCAGCAGCATATTCCGATACCGATGTTGTCGAAACGGAGACGCCTCCCGCACCCTCGCCGCATGCCGCGAAGGCTCGTCCCCTCATCGCTAATATGTGCGCCGGTATGGTGAATAAAGTCTTAGCGTCGCCTGAGGACGCAGGCAAAGAAACCGTCCATGCCGCCGGCATAGACCTCGTCACCCGGCAGCATTGCCGGTGTGGTGCGGAATTCGCCGTCCGGTGTGATGGCACTTTCCAGCCCCGGCCAGTCCTCGGGCCGGATCGACACGCGGTCGACGGACGAGTCCTCCCGCAGCAGGTCCTTCACCAGATCCTCGCCTTCCAGAGGGTCGAGCGAGCAGTTGGAGAAGACGATCAGGCCGCCGGGCTTCACCAGTGTGATCGCATGGCGCAGCATGCGCGCCTGCAGGCCCGCCAGTTTCTCGATATCCGCTGGACCCTTTGTCCACAGCACATCCGGGTGGCGGCGTGTGGTGCCGGTGGAGGAGCAGGGGGCATCCAGCAGCACGCCGTCGAGAGGCTCGTCCGGCTTGAAGTCGAAGAGGTCGGTGTTGCGGATCTCGGCTGAGAGCTTCAGCCGCTCCAGGTTTTCCGTCAGCCTTTGCGCCCGGTTCGCCGATTGCTCGATGGCGATCACATCGGCGCCGAGTGCCACCAGCTGTGCGGTCTTGCCGCCCGGTGCGGCGCAGAGGTCGGCGATCCGCTTGCCCTTCAGGTCACCGAAGAGTTGAGCGGGAAGGGCGGCGGCCGCGTCCTGCACCCACCAGGTGCCATCCTCGAAGCCGTCCAATCCGGTGACCGACCCGTCGAAGGATTTGAGCCGCAGGCTGCCCGTCGGCAGCGGTTTTGCGTCGAGCCGCTTTGCCCATTCGTCGCGATCACCCTTTACGGTCAGATCGATCGGGGCCGGTGAAAGCTGGGCTTCGGCAATCCGGTCCGCCTGCTCCGTCCCATAGGCCTTCACGAGGCGGGCGCGGTACCAGTCCGGCACGGGGGAAATTGCAAGGCTGGCGGCGAGAATCTCGTCGCGTTCGCGCACCATGCGGCGCAGAACGGCATTCACCAGCTTGGCAAAGCGCCGGTTGCGCGGGTCGCGATTGGCCTGCTCGACGGCGAGATCCACCGCGGCATGCGCCGGGACGTCGAGATAGAGGATCTGCGCGGCGGCGACCGAGAGCACATGCTGAAGCGCGCGCGCACCTTCCGGCAGCGGCGAATCGATTAGCGAGGCAATGGCATGCTCCACCCGCGGCAGGTGGCGAAGCGTGGTGTTGAGGATGGCGCGCGTCAGCGCCCGGTCCGCATCGCTCAGCACCTTGTAGGCCGGGTTTCCATGCGCCGGGTCCAGCATGCCGTCCAGCGACGTCTTCTTGTCGATCACGGCAGCCAGGATCTTGGCCGCCGTCATGCGCACCTCGATCCCGGGCTTTGGCGCGAAGGGATTGTTCGGCTCTCTTTCAACCCGGCCCGCCGGGCGCTTGAAGGGCTTCTTGCTGCGTTTCTTGTTATCGTCTGCCGTCAAGACCAGGGACCTTTGCGCGGTTCGTCGGGGCTGCGTCCTGAACCGGTCGTCGGAACGGAGCGCGATCTGCGCGTGGGTCTAGCAGCGGAAAAGGCTGGCGTCGAGGCGCCGGCAAATTCGGAGGCCATGGCCTGCAGCGCGGCAATCCGGTTTTCCGTGTTCGGATGGGTGGAGAAGAGATTGTCCATCCGTTCGCCGGAGAGCGGGTTGATGATAAACATGTGCGCGGTCGCCGGATTGCGCTCGGCATCGTCATTGTGGATCACCTCCGCGGCGCCGGCGATCTTGCCGAGTGCCGAGGCGAGCCAGAGCGGATTGCCGCAGATCTCGGCGCCACGCCGGTCGGCGGAATATTCGCGCGTGCGGCTGATCGCCATCTGCACAAGTGCCGCGGCCAACGGGGCGACGATCATCGCGACCAGCACGCCGATGAAGCCGAGCGGGTTGTTGTTCTCCCGGTTGCCGCCAAAGAAGAAGGCGAAGTTGCCGAGCATGGAGATGGCACCGGCCAGTGTCGCCGTGATCGTCATGGTCAGCGTATCGCGGTTCTGCACATGGGCCAGTTCATGCGCCATCACACCGGCCACCTCCTGTGGCGTCAGCCGCTCCAGAAGCCCGGTCGAGGCGGCAACGGCGGCGTTTTCCGGATTGCGACCCGTGGCGAATGCGTTCGGCTGCGGGCTCTGATAGATGTAGACCCGCGGCATGGGCAGCCCCGCATTGGCGGAGAGATCACGGATCATGTGAAAGAATTCCGGCGCGTTTCTCTCATCCACCTCTTGAGCCCGGTAGGCCGACAACACCATCTTGTCTGAGTTCCAGTAGGAAAAGAGGTTCATGCCGGCGGCAATGAGGAAAGCGATCATCATGCCGCCGCGGCCGCCGATCAGGAAGCCGACGCCCATGAACAGGGCCGTCATGAAGGCCAGAAGCATGGCGGTGCGCATCATGTTCATTCTTGCGTCTCCAGGAAAGGGTGGCGGTGCTTTGGCAAATTCCGCGCTTTGCCTTAGGATGTGGTTATTGAGGGTTGGTTTTCAATATTGATGCAGATCGGCATGGGTTGATGTGATGCAGGCACCGGACAACGACAACAGAGGGGACAACAGAGGGACGGACGCGGGCGAGGCCCCGAAGGTTCTTTCCCCCGCCGCCCAGCGGGCGCTGAAGGAAGCGGAGGAGCGCCGGGCGCAGGAAAAACCCGTCGAGAGGCCCGCAGAGCTGGGCGGTCGCGGCGGTGCCGATCCCGCCCGTTTCGGCGATTGGGAAATCAACGGCCGCGCCATCGATTTCTGAGCTCGCCTGTCAGGACGTCGGAGATTCCTCTCGCGCCTTCAGCCATGCGCTCAAGGCGGCGATGACCGTAAGTCGCAGGCTGGACTGCTGGGTGAGTGCGCGTGCCAGCGCCACGCCCTGGTCGGGAAAACCCAGTTCCGCCACCACCTCGGCAGGGCCGATCCTGCGGGCCCGCATGATGGCCTCGATACGCACCACCGTTTGCGGCAGCAGGTAGCGGCCATTGGCAATCAGGTGGCTCAGCCCACTCTCCGTCGGCTCCTGGCTCTCCGGCGGTCGCGTGGCTTGTCGTGCGCCGATATGCTCGAGAAAGGCGTGCCGTTCCTCCGGGCTTGCCCGTTTCCAGTGTTTGCGAAGTTTGGCAAGTGGCGTTCGCAGGCGCGGCTTCGGCATTCCGTTCCCTCTTCCGGAGGATCATCCGGTCAGCCTGTACGTGAAACGCGGGGGCAGGGCGACCCCTGATCGTCAGCTCGCCAAAAAGGCGGGCAGCGGGGATAGCATCTGTTTCAGTTGCTGCGGGTGGCGGATGCCGAACAGGTACCAATCGACGAGCGCGCGCGCCATGTCGGCCGCTTCCGGTCCGTCCAGGGGCAGGGCGCGTTCGGCGCACACGTCCTCGAGCACCATTCTCAGGAAAGAAAGGTCCGTGCCGTCCAGCGTATCAAAGGATGAGAACGTCATCGCGCGTCTCCCCAAGCCATGGGGCGAGCCTAGGAAGTATATTAGATAAGGTCAAAACAAAGCATGGCCCGCGACCGCGAACCGTGGTCCGGTGTGTCATGGCTGCAACGGTAGGACAGGTGGATTGTTGTTGGCGCCATTCGAGACAGCGGGCGCCGACCAGCGATGGATGCCCAATTTTTTGTCGGTTCTGTCGCTCTTGTTGCGGGAGTGTGCAGTTCTGCGCCGCCTCGATGCAGGCAGGAACGAATTCTTAAGATCTCAACCGCTAATTTATGTGGGAAAGTGTCGGATTTTGTCACCGTCAAACTTCCGTCGCCGGCAGTCGGCCGGTGTCGGTGCCGAGATGTTATCGGAAACATGAATGCCGCTCATTGCGATTCTCGACGATCAGGAGACCAACCGCCGCATTTTCGAGAGGCTAGCGTCCTCCATCGAGAATGGGGTGGTCATTCGCATCTATGGTGATCCGTCGCTCGCCATCGCGGATTTCGAGCGCGGCATCGTGCCGGATCTCATCGTCACGGATTACAAGATGCCGGTGATGGATGGCGAAGCCTTCATCCGGGCCCTGCGCGCCCTGCCGGGTTTTTCCGAAATCCCGGTCATGGTCATCACGGTTTACGAAGAGCGCAGCTTTCGCATGCGCGCGCTGGAGGCCGGCGCGACCGATTTTCTCCAGAGCCCGGTCGATCATCAGGAATTCGTCGTCCGCGCCCGCAATCTTCTGAAACTGCGCAAGCAGCAACTGCTTCTGGAATGCCGCGCCCATACGCTAGCCGAAGAGCTGGCGACAAGCGAGCAGTCCCGCGAGGCGGCACTGCGCGATTCCAGCGAACGCCTGGCCCAGGTCATCGATACGGTGCCGGCCATGGTCAGCGCCTCGGACAGCAATGGTCGCATCCTGTTTGCCAATGCCTTTGCCGGTGAATTTTTGGGGCTCGATCCAGCCGAACTCGTCGGCAAGTCGAGCGATGTCCTGGTCGATGCCGATCTTGCCGGGCCGAACCGCACGCTGGATCGCAAAGTGATCCGCGGCGGCGAGGCGTTGAAGAGCTTCGAGCGCACGCTGACCAGCGCATCCGGCGAACGGCGTGTTTTCCTCACCACGAAGACGCCGCTGAGGGATGCCCATGAGGTTATCGTCGGCGTGCTGACCAGCGCGCTGGATATCACCGACCGCAAGCGCGCCGAAGAGCATCTCCTGCATGCGGCCCGGCATGACGGGCTGACCGACCTGCCCAACCGCACCTTCCTGCATGATCGCCTTCGTCGCGAAGTGGCGCGTGCCCGGCGCGGAGACCGTTCGTTTGCCCTGCATTTCATCGATATCGATGAATTCAAAAGCATCAACGATCTTCTGGGACAGGAGGCGGGGGATGCCTTCCTGCAGGAGGTCGCCAACCGACTGGATAAGCTGACCGGACCGGAAGATATGGTGGCACGGCTGGGCGCGGATGAATTTGCGCTGCTGCAGACCCTCGGGCCGGAAACCACCACTGCCAGCGATATCGCCCAGCGTGTCCTTGATCAGGTCGGGCTTCCGGTGCGTATCGCCGAGCGGGAGGCTGCCTGCAGCGCCAGCGTTGGGGTCACCATTTATCCGACGGACGGCACGGAAGTGACGCAACTCCTGCGCAATGCCGACCTTGCCGTGCAGCAGGCAAAGGATTCCGGCGGCAACCAGTTCCGGCTTTACGAGACCAACATGGCCGATCGCATCCGCAACAATGCGCTGCTCGACAGCCGGCTGCGCACGGCGATCGATCAGAAGCAGTTCGTGCTGTATTACCAGCCGCAGATTTCCGCCAAGACCGGTGCCGTGATCGGGGCGGAAGCGCTGCTGCGCTGGAACGAGCCCGGCCGCGGACTCGTCTCCCCCGGCGAGTTCCTGCTGCGCGCCGAAGAGAATGGCCTCATCGTGCCGATCAACGAATGGGTGATTCACGAAGCCTGCCGCGAGGCCAAATCCTGGCACCGCCTCGGGCTCGGCCATCTGAGGATCGGCATCAACCTGTCGCCGGTGCAGTTCCGCCGCGTCAACGTGGCGGCCCTCGTGCTGAAGGCGCTCGATGCCACGGGTCTCGACCCGAAATGCCTGGATCTGGAAATCACCGAAAACATCGTGATGGAAAAGACGGAGTCGGTCATTTCCGTCCTGCGCCAGCTGTCCGAACTCGGCGTCGGCATCTCGATCGACGATTTCGGCACCGGTTACTCGTCGCTGAACTATATCAAGCAATTCCCCATCGACCGGATCAAGATCGACCAGACCTTCGTGCGCAACATTGTGAGCGACCCGAGCGACCACACGATCGTGCGCACGGTCGCCCATCTCGGCCACAGTCTCGGCCTGACCGTGGTCGCCGAAGGCGTGGAGACGAAGGAGCAGGCCAAGCTCCTGATGGCCGATGGATGCGACGTGATGCAGGGGTATTTCTACGGGCGCCCCATGCCCGCGCAGGATTTCATCGCCCTCGTTCAGTCGGGTCCGATGCTTGAGAAGAGTGCATGACCAAGCCGCGGCCCTTCCCCTTTCACCGTCTGTTCAGCCGGCCGTGCCGGGCGTCGATCCGCGACATGCGGATGCTGCTGAGAGATCGGCCGGATACCGAACATGAGCTGACGGCCAACCGGCTGCTGATTTCCTCGACAATCCTGATCTACCTGGTGATCGCCCAGGCGCTCGGCTCGGAAGCGGCAGCGTCGGCGCTCGCCATCGCCGCGCTTCCGGTGTTTCTGTTCGAGCTGTTTGCCGCCGGCGTCTTCATCCATATCCTGCTCTTCCCGGGGGTCTCGCCGATCCGGCGCATGGCCGGCATCTTTGCCGATATCAGCATGTTCTCCTACGGCCTGCATGCCAGCGGTGAGGCGGGGGCGGCGATGTTCCTCGTCTATTTCTGGGCGGTGCTCGGCAATGGTTTCCGCTTCGGGGTCTTCTACCTGACGGTTGCCACCGTCACCGCCGTCGTCGCGTTCCTTGCCGTCTACCAGACAACGCTGTTCTGGCAGCAACAGCCGATGGTGTCGCTTGGGCTTGTTGGTGCGCTGATCGTGATACCCGCCTATTGCTCCAAGCTCATCCGCAAGCTCTCGCAGGCAAAACGGGAGGCGGAGGAAGCGAGCCAGGCGAAAAGCCTGTTTCTCGCCAGCATGAGCCACGAGTTGCGCACGCCGCTCAACGCCGTCATCGCGCTCAGCGATCTTCTCGTGCAGATGCAGCTGAAACCCGACCAGCGGGACATGGTGCGAACCATCGGCCGCTCCGGTCGCTCGCTTCTGTCGCTCATCGAAGCGGTTCTCGATCTCTCCAAGATCGAGGCCGGCCAGACCAGCGTCATTCCGCAGAAGGTCGATCTGCCGCTGCTCCTCGGGGATGTCCGGGCGATGATCGGAGTGAATGCCGAAAAGAAGGGGCTTCGAATTGCCCTTCACATGGCCAGCGGCACGCCTCGTTTCGTCATGGCGGATCGGCGGCACCTGGAGGAGATCCTCCTCAACCTTGCCAGCAATGCCGTCAAGTTCACCGAAACCGGACATGTGCGCATCGAGGTTTCCCTCGATCAATCGCAGGGCAGCGATCTGTTGCGTTTCGAAGTTGCCGATACCGGCATCGGTATCGATGAAACGGCGCATGCCCGCATTTTCGAACGGTTCACGCAGGCCGATGGCACGATCATGGATCGCTTTGGCGGAACCGGTCTCGGCCTTGCCATCGTCAAGCAACTGGTGCGGGCCATGGGCGGCGATATCGGCGTGCGCAGTACGCTGGGAGAAGGCAGCACCTTCCATTTCCACCTGCCCACCGATGTGGTGGTCGAGGACGATCTACCCTCTGCCGAAGCGCTGCCATTCGTGCTGCTGGGTGACCGGCGCGTCCTGCCGCAGCCGTTGCAGCTGCTTGCCACGACGGTCGATACCATTGATGCGGCGGTCGATGCGGCGCGCAGTCTCAACGGGCAGACGGGCCGCCGTCCGGTGATATTCATTGATGCCACTTGGCCGGGGCCTCCCCCCAGCCAGGTCGCACACGCGCTGCTCAGGGCCTTCGAGCGCCGCGAAGAGCCGGTTCTAGTGCTGTTCGACCGCCACGGCCAGACCCTGCGGCTGGCGCCGGTGATGCGCGACCTGTTCTTCTGCGTGGCCGGCGTCGATTATGCGCAGACGCTCGCCAACATTGCCGCGCTCACCACGGGCGGCAGCACGGTTCCCGACGATGTGCTCCTGCCCCAGGCATCTTCGACCCGCTGGCGGATCCTGATTGCCGACGACAACAAGACGAACCAGATGGTGCTCGGCAAGATCCTCGAAATGGCCGGGCATCACCATGAGGTGGTGGATGATGGCGAAGCGGCCGTCGAGCGGATGCTGAAGGGGGATCTGGATCTGGTCCTGATGGATGTGAACATGCCGGTGATGAACGGCGTAGAGGCGACGAAATTCTATCATTTCGCCTCGCTCGGCAGCCGTAAGATCCCGATCATCGCCGTGACCGCCGATGCGACGGGAGAGGCGGCTGAACGGTGCAGGGAGGCCGGCATGGCCGCCTGCGTGACAAAACCGATCGAACCGCGTGCCCTTTTGGACGTGATCGCCCAGACGCTTGCCGACGCCGAGCCACTGGCGGTGACCAACCCCTCTCCGCAGACGCCCGGTTTCGTGGAGGACGAGCCGGTTGTCGAGCATCCGGTGATCGACCCCTCCACCTGCAGCGCCTTGGAAAAGCTTGGCGGGTCGGACTTCGTCGAGACGCTGCTCAACCAGTTCGCCGATGATTCCGTCTCTGCCCTCAACGCGCTTGCGGCCGCCGTGGCGGAAGAGGACGTGCATGGCTTCCGCAATTCCGCCCATGCGCTGCGCAGTGCCGCGGCCAATGTCGGTGCCATGCGGATCTACCAGATGTGCCTGGAATGGCGCGAGATCAACGATCCGCAACTGGCGGCAGAGGGTGAGCGCCACGTCCACCATCTGCGCGACGAATTCGACCGCTTCCGTTCGGAACTCACCCTGCGCAAAGCGTCCTGACGCTCAACCGAGATCAGCCTTGGTGCCGGCCCGGCCGGCTTCCATACGCTTGATCTGTGCCACGCGCAGCCGGTCGATCTTGCGCAGGTCGGCATCCTCAAGCTGCATTGCCGCCTCGACCCACAGATCCACCACGTCGATCAGTTCCTCGTGCGTCAGCGGGTTCACGCGCCGTTTCACCTCGCGCAGCGTCCGGTAGATCATGTGCTTGCGGGAATGGCGCGCCACGAATTCGCGCACCGCCGTCTCGCCCTTGCCGTCTTCCACGACCAGGTCCACCAGGCCCATCTCATGCAGATCGTCGGCGCTGTAGATCTGGCCGCCCATGATCATCTTGGTCGCGCGTGTCGGATCGAGCCGGCGCGACAGGAAGCTGTAGGCACCCATGCCGGGGAACAGGTTGAAGAGGATTTCCGGCAGGCCGAACTTCGCACTCTTTTCGGCAATGATGATGTCGGAGGCCATGGCGGCCTCGAAACCACCGCCGAGGGCATCGCCCTGGACGAGCGAAATCAAGACGATCGGCAGATCGAGGCTCATCGAGGATGAGTAGACCAGATCGACGCAATCGCGGGCGTACTGGCGCAAACCTTCACGATCACGCGCCCGGATATGCTTGCCGAAGTAACCAAGATCGCCGCCGAGGTTGAAGATGCCCGGCATCTTTGATCCGTTGACCAGGTACAGCAGCCTCTGGTCGTTGTCGTCACTGCGAACGAGCGTCTGGATTTCGCCCCTGAGCCGGCTCAGATCGGCCAGCAGGCCTGGCGTATAGCTCGGCGCCTCGACGGGGTTCATGAAGTACCACAGCGTGCGCATTGCCGGATCCAGCCGGACACTCAGATTGTCGTAGCGCGCGGTCGGGAATCGGAGCTCCAGGGGAAGAGCGGCCGCCGTCTGATCCGCCTTCGCATCCGCATGGTCGGTGCCGGAGGCGTGCCAGCGCACCTGATGATCGAGATAGTTCTGAGCCGAAACCTCTGTCATAGCCGTCATCCCTTTGCCTCGTAACCGACACCTTATCAGAACGCTGCGGTCTGCGAAGAGGCATGGTTAATCAAACCTTAAGTTTGCTTAACGGTCATGGTTAACGAACGTTGCCTACCGGACGTTGCGCCAGCGCACCGGAACTCTTTGAAGACCTGCCGGTTAGTGCCTCGACCCCCCCCCGGAAAAATCCGGACAAACAAGGAGATTGAGATGGCAGATGCCCGCAGCATTTTCGTCACGGGATTGAAGAATGCTCATGCGATGGAGAATCAGGCGCTTTCGATCATGAAGCCGCAGGTCTCCCGCATCGAAAACTACCCGGAGGTGGCGGACATGCTGGAACGGCACATCCGCGAAACGGAAGGCCAGATCGAGCGGCTGGAGACGATCCTTTCCGGTCTGTCGGAAAGCCCGTCGACCATGAAGGACATGGCCCTGTCGCTCGGTGGTTCCATGGCGGCCCTTGGCCATACGATTGCCCCGGACGAGATCGTCAAGAACTCGTTTGCCAATTTCGCCTTCGAAAACTACGAGATCGCCGCCTACAAGTCGCTGATGACGGTGGCCGAACTCGGCGGCTTTCCGGAAGCGATGTCCGGATTGAAGGCCAATCTGGAGGAAGAGGAGGCCATGGCTCGCTGGATCGACAACAACCTGCGCAGCCTGACCATGAAGTTCGCCTCGCTGAAGGAAGCCGGCGCATCGGCCAAGGTGTGACGGGACCGATCCGCTTCCCCTAGCCGTTCCCCTGGAACCGTGATTTCGAGCCCCGGACCGCTTGTGCGATCCGGGGCTTTGTTGTATGTAACGATTCAACATTTCAAGGAATATCAAAATATGGACGAGAAACGGGCAACCGATCTGTTTGGAGCGCTGTCGCAGGAAACGCGGCTGAAGATCGTCCGCATGCTGGTCGTGGCAGGACCGGACGGCATGGCGGCCGGTGCCGTGGCCGAAGCGGCCGGGGTCTCGCCCTCCAACGTCTCCTTCCACCTCAAGGAACTGGAGCGGGTCGGCCTGGTGACGGCGACGCGCGAATCCCGATCGATCATCTACACGGCCGCCTATGACCACCTCGCCGATCTCATTCGCTTCCTGATGGAAGACTGCTGTGCCGGCCGTCCCGAAATCTGCGCACCGGCAACCGCTGTGGCGCAGTGTTGTGTACCGGATGGCCGGGGAACCTCCTTAAATTCGGAGACTGCGTAATCATGTCCACCTTCGAACGCTTTCTCACACTCTGGGTGGCACTTGCCATCGGCGCTGGCATCGCGCTCGGTGCCGTCTTTCCCGGCCTCTTCCAGATCATCGGCTCTGCCGAGATCGCCAAGGTCAACCTGCCGGTCGCGGTGCTGATCTGGCTGATGATCATTCCGATGCTTATGAAGATCGACTTCGCCGCCATTCGCGAGGTCGGCACCCATTGGCGCGGCATGGGCGTCACGCTGTTTGCCAACTGGGCGGTCAAACCCTTCTCCATGGCGGTGCTCGGCTGGATCTTCATCGGCTGGCTGTTTGTCCCCTTCCTGCCGTCCGACCAGATCGACAGCTACATCGCCGGCCTTATCCTTCTGGGGGCGGCCCCCTGCACGGCCATGGTCTTCGTCTGGTCGAACCTGACGCGCGGTGACGCTCCGTTCACGCTGACCCAGGTGGCGTTGAACGATGCCGTGATGGTCATTGCCTTTGCGCCCATCGTCGCCCTGTTGCTGGGCGTTTCCTCCATCGTCGTCCCGTGGGATACGCTGCTGATCTCGGTCGCGCTCTTCATCGTGGTGCCCGTCGTCGTTGCACAGCTTCTGCGCCGGGCGCTTGGTGCGGGGGATGGCAAGGCGCTTGCCCGCCTGCAGGACAGCATCCAGCCGCTGTCGATTGGCGCGCTGCTCTTGACGGTCGTCCTGCTGTTTGCCTTCCAGGGCAACCAGATCCTCGCGCAGCCGGCAGTGATCGCGATCCTCGCCGTGCCGATCCTGCTGCAGACCATCTTCATCTTTGGCTTTGCCTATCTCGCCAACCGCATGACGGGGGAGGCCCACTGCATTGCGGGGCCCTCGGCGCTCATTGGCGCCTCCAACTTCTTCGAACTGGCCGTGGCGACCGCCATCAGCCTGTTCGGCTTTCATTCCGGCGCCGCCCTTGCCACCGTCGTCGGCGTCCTCATCGAGGTGCCGGTCATGCTGGTCCTGGTCGCGATCGTCAACCGGAGCAAGGCCTGGTACGAGGCCGGACAGGCCGTCACCACACGAACGTCAGCCCAAGGGAAGGCCTGAAGCTCATGGATGTCACCATCTACCACAACCCCGCCTGCGGCACCTCGCGCAACACGCTGGCGCTGATCCGCCATGCCGGCATCGAACCCACCGTGATCGAATATCTGCAGACCCCACCCTCGCGCGACACCCTGAAGACGATGATTGCCGAGGCTGGTCTGTCCGTGCGCGAGGCGATCCGCGAAAAAGGCACGCCGTTTGCCGAACTCGGTCTCGACGATCCGGCTCTGACGGATGAGCAACTCCTCGACGCCATGCTGGCGCAGCCGATCCTGATCAACCGTCCTTTCGTGGTGACCCCGCTCGGCACACGGCTGTCGCGCCCGTCCGAACGGGTGCTGGAGATTCTGCCCGAAACGCTGAAGGGCCCCTTCGTCAAGGAGGATGGTGAGCAGGTTCTCGATGCGGAGGGCAAGCGCCTTGGCTACCCCCATTGAGATGGGTGTCGATCTGCCGGCACTCGATTCCCGCCACTTGCGGCCGATCGATCCCGCCGCGCTACGCCCGGCCTTTTCCACGCACAAGCCGCGCATCTTGATCCTCTACGGGTCGCTCCGGACGGTTTCCTATAGCCGGCTCCTGGCGGAGGAAGCCGGGCGGCTTTTGACCGCGCTCGGCTGCGAGGTGCGGTTCTTCGATCCGAAGGGCCTGCCGCTTCCGGATGCCGAGCCGGTGAGCCATCCAAAGGTGCAGGACCTGAGGGACCTCACACAATGGTCGGAGGGGCAGGTCTGGGTCAGCCCCGAACGCCATGGCGCAATGACCGGCATCATGAAGGCGCAGATCGACTGGATCCCGCTCGCTGTCCGCGCGATCCGCCCCACCCAGGGCAAGACGCTCGCCGTCATGCAGGTCTCCGGCGGTTCCCAATCCTTCAACGCCGTCAACCAGATGCGCGTGCTCGGCCGGTGGATGCGGATGATCACCATTCCCAACCAGTCCTCCGTCGCCAAGGCCTTTCAGGAGTTTGACGAAAACGGCCGGATGAAACCCTCCTCCTATTACGAGCGGGTGGTGGATGTGTGCGAGGAACTGGTGAAGTTCACGCTTCTGACGCGGGATGCCTCGGCCTACTTGACCGACCGCTACAGCGAGCGCAAGGAAACAGCTGAGAAACTCGAAGCCCGTGTACAGCTGACATCCCTATGACCTCCCGTCCGCCGGTCGCCGCCATCCTCTCGCTGGGGCTCACCCAGGTCATCGGTTACGGCACGCTCTATTACAGCTTCAGCATTCTGGCGCCCGACATGGCGCGGGATTTCGGCTGGAGCGTCGATTGGGTGTTCGGTCTTCTCTCCGCCTCGCTGTTCGTGTCGGGATTGGTGGCCCCCTTTGCCGGCCGGCTGATGGACCGCTTCGGGGCCGGGCGGGTCATGGCGCTCGGGTCGCTGGCGGCGGCGCTCTCCCTGGTGATCTGCGCCACCGCTTCCCATCGCGGCGTCTTCGTCGCCGGTCTGCTCTTGACGGAACTGTCTTCCAATCTCGTGCAATATGGCGCGGCCTTTGCGCTTCTGGTGGAAATCCGCCCGCGCGAGGCCCAGCGCAGCATCACCTATCTCACGCTGATTGCCGGTTTTGCCTCGACCATTTTCTGGCCCATCACCACCTTCCTGCACGGGCATCTGTCCTGGCAGCAGGTCTATCTCGTTTTTGCCGGGCTGAACCTCGTGCTCTGCCTGCCGCTGCATGCCTGGCTCAGCCTCTATGGCCGCGGCGGGCGCCGCGCGCCAGAGGCGGCATCCGGCAGCGGGCAGGCGGTCGTCGGGCTGTTGCCGGATGCGTACCGGCCGCAAGGCTTCCGGCTGATGCTGATCGGCATGGGGCTGCTCTCCTTCGTCAATGCGGCACTGCTGTTTCACATGGTGCCGGTGCTGACGGGGCTTGGCCTTGGCGGCACGGCGGTTCTGGTCGCCACGCTGTTCGGCCCATCGCAGGTGCTGAGCCGCTTCACCAACATGGTCTTCGGCAAGAACCTGGGTGCCCTTCAACTCGCGGTGCTGACGGCGATCTTCGCGCCGCTCGGCATCCTGGTGCTGACGCTGACCTATCCCTTCATTCCGGGCGCCATGGTCTTTGCCGTCGTCTTCGGGTTCGGCTCCGGGCTCTCCAGCATCGTCTTCGGCACGTTGCCGCTCGCCCTCTTCGGCAGCGAAGGCTATGGCGCCCGCCAGGGCCAGATCACACTGGTCCGGCTCGCGGCCTCGGCGCTCTCGCCCTTCGGCCTTGCCGTGCTTCTGGAACGCACCGGCCCCGACATGGTGCTCTGGTCCCTCATCGGCCTCGGTCTCGTCGGGCTCATGTTCTTCCTGGCACTGGCCAAGGTGGGACGCATCGCGACGCAGCCCGTTCAGGCGGCTTAAGAACAGAGCGCAGACTGCTCCCTCTCCCCGCCTGCGGTGAGAGGGTTGGGGTGAGGGGCTTAGACCTCAAGACTTCAGCGGATTTTGCCCCTCATCCGGCCTGCCGGCCATCTTCTCCCTGCGGGCGGTAAGCCTTTGCAAAAAAAGACCCCTCCCACCCTCCCCACAAGGCAGGGCTTTAACCCAGCCGACCCGACGGAGCCGATCGAGGCCCAGGCGGGTGCTGCAACGTGTCTCCTCCCTTGTGGGGGAGATGCCCGGCACGGCAGAGGGGGTTTTCTCCCATATGCGTTCGCGATGTCGCGGGGCGACGGAAACACGGGGGCCACCGCCTTATTCCGCGGCCTGATCCATGGAGCGTGCGCCGGGCAGTTTCCCCATCAGCACGTCTTCGGCCGTCGCCTTGTGGTTCTTCACCGAACTGGTCCACTGGCCCCAGACGGAGGGATCGATCACGTCGCCATTCTGGCCCAGGTTCTGCAGGCGCTTTTCGTCCTCATCGGTCAGCACCTGTTTCGGCAGAGGACCTAAGCCCTCGACATCCTTTGCCGAAATGCCGAGCTTCTCGCCGACCCTCCGGCCATAGTCGTCGTGTACCAGGAAGAAGTGCCAGACCATCCGCTCCTGTACGTCGCGCTGACATTGCGAGAGGAGATCGCCCATATTGGTGATCAGGTCGTCGCGCTCCCAGTCCATCATGGTGCAGAAGCGGCCGCGCGCCTGCGCATAATCGTTGCGCCGCTCCAGCACGGCACGGGTCAGCAGCCCACGGATCTCCGGCGGGCGGTTGGGTTCCTCCCGCGGGTTTTCCTTCAGTCCATCATGGATGGACGGCTCATAGTTCACATGCGGGTTCTGACCGGGGGCAAGGTCGCGCTGAAAACTCATCTGGCCGCCGGAGAGATTGGTTGCCACCTGGGCATTCTTCGCCTGGTTCACCGGCAGTTGCAGATAGTTCGTGCCGACGCGGTAGCGCTGCGTGTCCGAATAGGAGAAGGTGCGGCCGACCAGCATCTTGTCGTCGGAGAAATCGAGCCCGTCCACCAGCACGCCGGTGCCCATGGCGATCTGTTCGTTCTCGTTGAAGAAATCCTCGACATTGCGGTTCAGCGTCATGGTGCCGATATGGCGCAGCGGAAACTGGTGTTCCGGCCAGATCTTCGTATCGTCCAACGGGTCCCAGTCGAGTTCCGGGTGATCGTGATCCTCCATGATCTGCACGAACATGTCCCATTGCGGATAATTGCCATGCTCGATCGCGGTGAACAGGTCCTTCGATGCGGAGCCGAAGTCCTGGCCCTGCACTCTAGCGGCCTCCTCCGCCGTCAGGCTGGCCAGCCCGGCGCGCGGATGGAAATGGTATTTCACCAGCACCGTCTCGCCCTTGTCGTTCACCATCTTGTAGGTGTTGACGCCAAAGCCTTCCATGTGGCGATAGCTCGCCGGAATGCCGCGCGGCGAAAACAGGTGGGTGAGCATGTGCATGCTCTCCGGCGTCTGGCTCATGAAGTCGAAGATCCGGTTCGGCTCCTGACGGAAGGTCACCGGGTCCGGCTTCAGCGAATGGATGACATCCGGGAACTTGATCGCGTCGCGGATGAAGAAGACCGCCAGATTGTTGCCGACCAGATCCCAGTTGCCGTCTTCGGTGTAGAATTTGACGGCGAACCCGCGCGGATCGCGCGCCACTTCGGAGGAATCGCGCCCGCCGATGACGGTGGAGAAGCGGATGGCGAGCGGCGTCTTCTTCCCCGCATGCTGGAACAGCTTTGCGCGGGTATAGGTGGAGGCCGGTTCTTCGCCGATCTTGCCGGTCGCCTCGAATTCGCCGTAACAGACGAAGCCGCGCGCATGCACCACCCGTTCCGGTATCCGCTCGCGGTCGAAATGGGTGATCTTCTCGAGAAACTGGTAGTTTTCCAGCGTCGCCGGCCCGCGTGATCCGATGGTGCGGGTGGATTGATTGTTGACGACCGGATGGCCCTGTCGATTGGTGAGCGTCTGGTCGCTGGTGCCTGCCGGCATGCTGCCTCGCTTGGTCTCGTCCATGTCCGTCCCTTTCTCGTCTGGAGAATGTTGATCCCGGAAGAGCATGGAAAAGCATACCGGGCCGTAACCGGCTAACTGGCGGGAGGCGCCAGCGTTCCAGGCGGGCTCGATTTTCCGCAAGAGGTTCAGGAAGAAGAAGGAACCGGGAGAGGGGGCCTCACGTTAAATTGCAATAGAATGGGGAGGGGGTCATGTCGGACCAGCAATCGGACACACGCATGGCGGAGCATCTGGGGAAGGGCCAAACGGAATCGGGCCATGAACTGAAACGCGTCATGGGCCCCGGCCTGCTTCTCTTGTTCATCGTCGGCGATATTCTCGGCACCGGCATTTATGCGCTGACGGGACAGGTGGCGGCGGAAGTCGGCGGCGTCGTGTGGCTGCCCTTCCTCGTTGCGTTCGTCGTCGCGCTTCTGACGGCCTTCAGCTATCTGGAACTGGTGACGAAATATCCGAAAGCTGCAGGCGCGGCGCTTTACACGCACAAGGCCTTCGGCGTGCATTTCCTCACCTTCCTGGTGGCGTTTGCGGTGATGTCTTCCGGCATCACCTCTGCCTCCACCGCCTCGCGCGCCTTTGCCGCGAATTTCGTCGCGACCATGGGCATGGCGGATGGCGGTTTTCTGGTCACCGGCGTGGCGCTCGCCTTCATCGCGCTGGTCGCCATCGTCAATTTCCGCGGCGTTGGTGAAAGCGTCATGGTCAATGTGGTGCTGACCGTGGTGGAACTCAGCGGCCTGCTTCTCATCATCGGCATCGGTTTCTGGGCGATCTCAGGCGGTCAGGGCGATGTCTCGCGCGCCTTCACCTTCCAGGCGCCGGAAGGCGGTGGCATGTTCTGGCCGGTGATTGCCGCAACCACGCTCGCCTTCTTCGCCATGGTCGGCTTCGAGGATTCGGTCAACATGGCCGAGGAATGCAAGGAACCGAGCCGCATCTTCCCGAAAGTGCTGCTGGGCGGGCTGATGCTGACCGGCCTCATCTACGTGCTGGTGTCGATTTCGGCCATCACGCTCGTTCCCGCCGCAGAGCTTGGCGAGGGCGAGACGCCGCTTCTGAAGGTGGTGCAGGCCGGTGCGCCCGGCTTCCCGATCGGTATTTTCGGTATCATCACCATGTTCGCCGTCGCCAATTCGGCGCTGATCAACATGATGATGGCAAGCCGGCTGATCTACGGCATGGCGCAGGAAAACGTGCTGCCGGCGGTGCTGGGGACCGTCCACCCCGGGCGCCGTACGCCCTACGTCGCAATCCTCTTCACGACGCTGATTGCCGTTGCGCTGATCACCTTTGTCGGCGGCGTTCCGGCGCTCGGCGGCACCACGGCGCTGCTGCTGCTCTGCGTCTTCACCATCGTCAATGTGGCCGTGCTCGTGCTGCGCAAGGACAAGGTGAGCCACAAGCATTTCCGCACGCCGACGGTCGTCCCGGTTTTAGGCGCCATCACCTGCGCCTTCCTCGCCGGCCCGTGGACCGGTCGCGATCCGGTGCAGTACAGCATTGCCGGCATTCTGCTCGCGGTCGGCGTGGTGCTCTGGTTCGTCACCCTTCGGGTGATGAAGGGCATGGCCAAGCCGGCATGACCTCCGATCAGCCGTGCCGGTCGCGCCAGGAGGTTTGCGCGCCGGCAACCGGGAGAGCGGTCGCTTCATAGATCCCGCGGGCCACGGCGCGGGCAAAGGTCAGCGTCGCCAGGTGGCACAGTTCCATGAAATCCATGGGATCATCGAGGGCGGTCTTTCCTGTCGCGGCGGCAAACACGGTATCGCCATCGGCCGGCAGATGGGCCGGCAGCACGGCACGCGCCAGCCCGTCCTGCGCCATGATCGACAGGCGATGCGCCTGCGCCTTGGTGATCCGGGCGTCGGTGACAACGAGCCCGATGGTGGTTGCCTTCAGGTTTACGCCTTTCAATCTGAGCGATGTATCGCTGGCGGTGAATCGTTCGGGCAGACCGAGGCCGCCGAACTCACCCTCCTCTTCAAAGGGGGCCGCCCAGAAATGCGGCCCATCGCCCACGGTGGCGGAACCCAGCGCATTGACGGCCACGAGTGCGGCGATCCGATGCCCCTTGGAGGAGACGGCGCTCGCGGAACCCAGGCCGCCCTTGACCGTCGCGGTCGTGGCACCCGTGCCGGCGCCGACGGTGCCCAGCGCAAACGCGCCCTTCGCCGCCGCCTTGAAGGCCTCGTAGCCCATCTCGCGATAGGGGGAGTGCAAACCCCAGTCCTTGTTGCCACCGTTCAGGAGATCCATCAGGATCGCCTGCGGCACGATCGGCACCTTCGTCGAGCCGACCTGCAGACCGCGGCCGACCTCACGCAACCCCGCCTGCACGCCGCCCGCCGCATCGAGCCCGAAGGCGGACCCGCCGGAGAGCACCAGCGCATCGACCTTCTCCACCGTCATCGCCGGATCGAGAAGGGCGGTATCTCGCCCGCCCGGCGCGCCGCCTAAAACGCTGCCCGAGGCGATCGCCGGCTCATCGAAGACCACCACGGTGACACCGGAGCCCAGCGCCAGATCCGTCGCATGACCAACGCTCACGCCCTCGATATCGGTCAGCAGATTGAGGCAGTCGGTCATGGGCGGCGTCCTTCAAAATTGGCGATTCGCGCTTGAGACTAGCGTGACGCAGGACGCTTGTCCCGAATAGCGAGGGCGGCAGCAGCCTTGCCGCCGCCCCCAAGAAAACATTAGCCGATATCGAACTTCACGCCCTGGGCGAGCGGCAGCGTGCGGCCGTAGTTCACAGTGTTGGTGGCGCGGCGCATATAGGCCTTCCAACTGTCCGAACCGGATTCGCGGCCGCCGCCGGTTTCCTTTTCGCCGCCGAAGGCCCCGCCGATTTCTGCGCCCGAAGGACCGATATTGACATTGGCGATGCCGCAATCGGAGCCGCGGGCGGAGATGAAGGTTTCCGCTTCGCGCATGTCATTGGTGAAGATCGACGAGGAGAGGCCCTGCGGCACACCGTTGTGCAGGTCGAGCACGGCGTCGAACTCCGAATAGCGCATCACGTAGAGGATCGGCGCGAAGGTTTCCTCAATGACCGGGCCGCATTGCGAGGGCATTTCGACGATTGCCGGGCGGACGTAATAGGCGTCTGCGGCATCGTCCGCCAGCACGCGCTCGCCGCCGGTCACCGAACCACCCTCGGCCTTCGCCGCCTCGAGTGCCTTCTGCATGCGCTCGAACGCGGCCTTGTCGATCAGCGGGCCGACGAGATTGCCGTCCACCATCGGGTTGCCGATGGTCACCGACTGATAGGCCTTTTGCAGGCGCGGCACGAGGCTGTCATAGACGCTGTCATGCACAAAGAGGCGGCGCAGCGTCGTGCAGCGCTGGCCGGCGGTGCCCATGGCGGCAAAGGCGACGCCGCGCAGCGTCAGATCCAGATCAGCCGTCGGCGTGACGATCGCGGCATTGTTGCCACCAAGTTCGAGGATGGCGCGGGCAAAACGCTTGGCAAGTCGTGGACCGACGGCGCGGCCCATGGCCGTGGAACCGGTGGCGGAGACCAGCGGCACCTTCGGATGATCGACCAGAACCTCGCCGATCTCGCGGCCGCCGATGATCAGAGTCGAGAGATTGTTCGGCGCCGTGCCGCCTTCGGCCACATAGCGTTTTACGGCCTTTTCGAAAATTGCCTGGGTGGCGAGTGCCGTCAGCGGCGTCTTTTCCGACGGCTTCCAAACGGTGGCATTGCCGCACACCAGCGCCAGCGCCGCATTCCACGACCAGACGGCGACGGGGAAATTGAAGGCCGAAATGATGCCGACGACACCCAGCGGATGCCAGGTTTCCATCATCCGGTGGTCGGCGCGTTCAGTGGCGATGGTGAGACCATAAAGCTGGCGGGAGAGACCGACGGCGAAATCGCAGATGTCGATCATTTCCTGCACTTCGCCGAGGCCTTCGGAGGTGATCTTGCCGACCTCGATGGACACAAGGCGACCGAGATCGGCCTTGGCGGCGCGCAGTTCTTCACCGAGCAGGCGGATCAGTTCGCCGCGCTTCGGGGCGGGCACATTGCGCCAGGCGAGAAAGGCCTGGTGGGCCGCATCGATGGCGGCAGCCGTTGCGTCCGCCGAAAGCTCGGCCAGCTTGCCGATTTCGGTGCCGTTGATCGGCGAACGGACGGTGAGCGTGCCGCCCTTGAAAGCTGCGGCATCCACGCCGAGGCGGGAGAGAATGGCATCCGCTTCCGCGGCAAGGTTCAGGGTGGCAAGCGTCATGATGATCGTCTCTCGTCTTTCTCGTGATATCGTCGGCAGGGGCCGGACCGTCAGAACCGGTCCCCGGCCAGATGGGCAACTTGCGCGCCCGCTTCGTAATAGGTTTCCTTCAGCGCCCGAAAGGCCGGCTCCCGGGCCTCCGTCAGCGGCAAGGGCAGGTCGGCTTCACCCGCCTCGCCCAAAATATGGGCGGCGAGCACTTTGCCGAACACCGTTCCCGGCGCAATGCCGCGCCCGTTATAACCGGAAAAGCCGACAACACGATCGGCAAAACGGTGGAAGCGCGGCAGGGCGTTGTCCGTCATGCCGATCTGGCCGTACCATTCGGCCTCGAAATCGATGTCGCTCAATTGCGGGAAGATCCGCCGCAGCGCCCGGCGCGCCCAGCCTGTGTGGATCGCGGTGCCCGGCCCGCGCAGGGCGCCGACCGAGCCGAACACCAGCCGACCCTCATCATCCATGCGGAAGGAGGAGAGGATCTCCTTGGTATCCCAGCAGCCTTCGCGGGCGGGCAGGATTGAGCGGCGCAGATTGTCGGAGAGCGGCGTGGTGGCGAGGTTGAAATAGGGCAGGTGCACCTGTTCGCGGCGCACGGCCTCGAAGGGGCCCGCGGAATAGGCATCGGTTGCGACGATCACCCAGTCGGCCGTCACGCTGCCGTCTCCGGTGGAGATGACATGGCGGCCAGCCTGTTGCTGCCAGGCAATCGCCGGGGTTTCTGTATGGATCTGGACGCCCGCCTTCACCGCCGCATGGGCAAGACCACGGGCATAGGCGAGCGGCTGCAGGGTTCCGGCGCGGCGGTCGAGCAGAGCGCCGCGATAGGCGCGCGTGCCGATCCGCCGTTCGGTCTCGGTCGCATCCAGCACCTCGACATCGGCGCCGCGCTTCTGCCACTGGCGGGCGCGTTCCTCGATTTCGGCAAACCCCTTGTCGCCGACGGCGCAATGCAGCGTGCCTGTGCGGGTCAGCTCGCACGCGATGCCGTGCTTATCGATGAGGCCCATCACCACCTGCGGGCCGTTGCCGAGCAATGTCAGCAGCCGTTCGCCGTGTACGGCGCCCAGTTCGCCCGGCAGGTCGTCCGGCATCACCCACATGCCGGCATTGATCAGACCGACATTGCGACCTGCACCGCCGAAGCCGATCGCCTTGGCTTCCAGCAGGATCACCGAACGCCCGGCTTCGGCCAGATGCAGCGCCGCTGACAGGCCGGTGTACCCGCCGCCGATGATGACGATCTCTGAGGAGACGTCACCGGATAGCGGTTCGCTCAAGGGTGCGGGCGGCGCCGTCTTTTCCCAAAGGCCGTGGGAGCGGGGATCGTTGAACATGGCGCGCCATCCGGATGCGGGTGAGATGGCAAAAACTTTACAGTCGGCGCGAAACGGCGGATAGCGAATTCTTCTCAACAGTTCATTCTTTGGAGGAATGATCCGTCATGCTGCCGCCCCGCCGCTTTTTGCCTTCCCTGTCCCTTCTCTCGGCCTTCGAGGCGGCGGCGCGCACCGGCAGCGTCACGGCGGCGGCACAGGAGCTCGACCTCACGCAAAGCGCGGTCAGCCGGCAGATCGCGGCACTCGAAAAACAGATCGGCGTGGCGCTCTTCCTGCGCGAGCGGCAGACGATCCGCCTGACGATCGCCGGCGATACCTATGCCCGCGAAGTCCGCGAGGCGTTGCGGCGGATCTCGTCGGCCTCTCTCAATCTCCGGGCCAATCCGGCGGGCGGCACGCTCAACCTTGCCATCCTGCCCTTTTTCGGCAGCCGGTGGCTGGCGCCGCGCCTGCCGCGTTTCATCACTGCTTATCCCGGCATGACCGTCAACCTCATCACGCGGCTCGAACCCTTCGAATTCCGCTTCGACACGCTGGATGCGGCGATCCATTTCGGCGAGGCGCGCTGGCCGGGGGCGGTGCTGACCTTCCTGATGCAGGAGGAGGTGGTGCCGGTCGGAAGCCCGGATCTCATCCGGTCGCTGGATATTTCAGCGCCTGAGACCCTGCTGCAGGCGCCGCTCCTGCATCTGAACACGCGGCCGGACGCCTGGGAAACCTGGTTCGGTCGCAAGGATATCGCCTTCGACGCCTTGCACGGCATGTTGTTCGACCAGTTCGTCACCATGGTGGAGGCGGCATCTGCCGGTCTCGGCATTGCGCTTCTGCCGCGTTTTCTCATTGCCCGGGAACTGGAGGCCGGCACGCTCCTGCCGGCGGTGAATGAGGGCACCCTGCGCAGCGGCGATTATTTCCTCGCCTGTCCACCGGAGCGCGCCTCCTACCCGCCGCTCGCCGCCTTTCGCGACTGGATCCTCTCGGAGATCAAAAGAGAGAGCGAGATCGCACCGGAGCGGGTTGCGTGAGCGCATCGGTTCAGCCAATAGTCGGGGCAGACATCATAAGTGCCGCCTTTGCCCTTAAACAGGGGTGGCCAGACTGCGGGAAGATGCCATGAAGCCGATTTTCGTCCAGCTTCGCTGCGTGCCGGGCAAGACCTATGAGGTGGCCGATGCCATCTACAAGACCGAACTGGTCTCGGAACTCTATTCCACCAGCGGCGACTGGGACCTGCTGTTGAAGATCTACCTGCCGGACGGCGAGGAGATCGGCCGTTTCGTCAACGAGAAGATCGCCGCCATTCCAGGCATCGAGCGCTCGCTGACCACGCTCACCTTCACCGCTTTCTGAATGGGCATGGAAAAGCCGCCCAGAGCCTGAGGCCGGGCGGCGCTTTGCGGTTCAAAACACCTGTCAAAACACCTGTCAAAACGCATGGGTCAGGCGACGGCAGCGTTCAGCGTCGCCGTCTCTTTCTGCGCCAGAACATGCGCGCGGATCGCGCGGCGCACGTCGTCAGCCGTCGCAAAACGCTGTTCGTCCAGATCGATCACGTGAAACTTCACGGCGATGAACTTCAACCGGTCCTGATCCGGCACGACGATCCCCACCGGCTCACCGGCGTATTCGATAACCTGCTTTTGCATGGTCATACTCCTAGTGTGGCTGCGCACGGCAGCAATACGAATGAACTGTTCAGATCCCTGGGAGGTGAAGCGTCACATTCGACAGCACGGGGCGGAGACGATGCCCGTGCGTTTCACATCATGCGCCGCCCTGAACAGGGCAGTGCGGATCGATGAAGTCATGTCACTCTCCCTTTTTGGCGTTCGTGGAGGCGTTGCGCATGTTCCAGACGAGCGTGCTTACGGACCTCGTCTATGGAAACGGACCATAGGCGAGTCGGTCTGCATGTTCAATTGAAAACGTGTGTACCTAGAATTTTTTTCTGTTTGATGACAGGAAGGAGGCGAGTTTGTGAAATCCTGTTCGCCGCATTGCACCATTTCGCCCTGTAGTGGTCAGTCGGGCGTTTCCGTGTCGGTCTGCAAGTCCTGCTCCTCCTGATGCGCTTCATCGACCGCTTCGGCCTGCGGAGCCGGGATGCCGAGGATGTGCGATAGCGCGTCCACCACCACCTCCAGGCTTGCGCGCGCAATACAGAGCGGCGCTATCAGCTGCAGACGGACGTCGTCCAGCGCGCTGGCGATCACGCCGTGCTGCAGGAGCCTTTCCGCGAGGTCGGGCGCCGAGAGGCCGGAGACGGACAGCTCCGGCGCAAGACCGGCACCGGACACCGCCAGCCGACCCTCGCTTGCCGTCGTCAGATGGGTCAGGGCCTGCTCAAGGACACGGGCCGCATCGGCGGCATTGGCAATCAGGTCCGGATCGTCCAGCAGATCGATGACGGTGGAGCCCAGGCGGCAGGCCACCATGCTCGCATCCGGCTGCGGCAGTTCAAGGGTCTGCGGCAGAGCCGAGCGACGCATCACCACGGCGGCCAGCGGTTCACCGGGCACCGGAGAGCCGGTGACGACGATATCCGGAATGGTCTCGCCTGCGTCGAAAGCCCAGAAACCGTGTCCTGTGCGGCCGAAGCCGGTGCGTCGCTCGTCGGCGATCAGGGGCGACTCGTCTTCGGAATACAGCCGCTCGCCCAGCTGCTGGGCAAGCTCCATCGCGGCAATCTCGCCAGTCAGTGCCACAACCGTATCGAGCTCGCCCGGCAGGCGTTGCAGAAGGGCCGCCTGGAACTCCGCTTCCACGGGCGTGCTCAACAACCCGTTCAGCAGCAGCCATTGGTGATAGGCGGCATCCGCCAGGCCGGCATGGCCGTGACCCAGAAGACCGGCGCCGCCGGTCAGATCGATAAAAGGCCGGCCCGTCGCATCGAAGACATGTTCGCGCCAGCCGCGCACGAAGGCTCTTTGTTCGGCCGGCTGCGGCGCATCGGCATCGATGCCGAGAAGGACGGACGGAGAGATCGCGAGCTGCCGCCACAGGCCGACATCGCCCGTCGCAACGAAGAGCGGCGGCACCAGGTTCGCCTCCCGGCTCAGCCGGATGCGCAAACCGCCGACGGATCCTTCGGCGCCGGCCACCACCCCCAGCCGGTCACCGGCAAACAGCGCCGTGCCATCGGCCAAGACCGTGTCCAGCCCTTCGAGGTGAAGGCAGGCCTCCGGACCATTCAGGAGAAGACGGCCGTCGCGCAGCTGCAAAAGACCGCCGAATGGCGCCAGCGCCACGGTTCCTGCCGGAAGGCAGATATCCACGTGCAGGGCATAGTTTTCCGCGTGCCCATCCCTCTGCGCATGACCGCGGGACAAGCGGTATTCGCCAAAGCGGGTGGCACCCATCTTGGTGTCCCAAGCGATGCGCGCCAAAATCCGCCAATCGCTTTCCGGGTCCCGCCAGTTGCCGTCGAAAAAGGCCGTGCTGGCCGGCGAAAGATCGACAAGCCGGATCTTTTCGGGGTCGATCTCCGGCAGCAGCGGGCCGAAATCCGGCAGAGGTCGGGGCGGCCAGTCGAGCGTGTGGCGGATGGCCGCCTCCATCATGGCCGGCTGCAGGCCGGTCACCCGGTCGAAACCGTCGCGCACGCGCATCAGCCATGGCGTATCGTCCGGGTCGCCGATCGCCGCGTCACGCTCGGCTGCGGCACGCAGCAGGCCAATGCGGACAATGATCAAAGGCCAGAGTGCCTCTATATCCGCTTCCACCAGCGGCAGTTCCGCATGAAATGCCTCGACGGCCGGCAAAAAGGTCATGGCATCGCCCGGTCGCTCCAGCAGCAGGTCGGCACAGACGGCGGCCAGAGACGCCACCACCCAGCCTTCGCCAAGGCTTGCCGGATCGACAAAGCCGGTCGGCTGCCAGGCCGTATCCGTCACCGTGCCTACAAGCTCACGGGAAACGGGATGATGATGGATCAGCTGGCTGCGCAGGTCTGAGCCCAGCGCCTGGACCCGCCGCAGGGCCGTCACCATCGCCTTGGCAATCGGATCACGAATGGCCGGGTCATTGACCTGCCGCAGTATTTTCACGACCGTCGGACCAGCCTGGCGCAAATCGGAGGCAGACCACAGGGCCGGCATCTCTTCGTCGCGGGCGTCTTCTGCCGCGGCGGCCAGATCGCGGATCAGCCGCGCCGCAAACCCGCCCAGAACCGCGCCGTCCACGGATGCCGGCGCGGGGGCGCCGGCCGGAAAGGCACAGACACGGGCATATCCCTCCCGGGTGTCCTCGTCCGCCTCGAAGGCGCACAGCAGGTTTCCTTCGGTCGTCTCCAGCGGTTGCGGCCCCTCGATCCGCCCGGTTTCCGGGTGCATGTGCAGGAGAAGGGCGGCTTCCGCCTCGAACTGACGCGCTTCATCCGGATCGCTGCAGAAGTCCAGCCGGCTGGTCACCTCGTCGTAACGCACGAGGTAGGAGGGGGGATCGGCCGCAATGGCCTCAATTTCCCCGGAAAGGCCATAATGGCTTGCCAGGAAGAGCTCGGCATCCGGCCAGGCAAAGACCGGCATCGCCTCATCCGGCAGCTCGTTGTCAGCATCGGCCATCCCGTTCCTCCACGCACACACACGCAAGAGATTAGCGCGATCACGGATGCCGTCTATAGGCCATTACGACGTAAAGCCTTGGCCGGCTTAAAAATTCAAGCTGGTCTGCCCGTCCAGGCTGCTCAAACGGCCCGCCGGCAGGCCGGGAGACGCCGATGTGGCGCTGAGGAGGATGCGTTTCGCCGCCCCGGGTGCCAGGTGAAAACCGTCATCGTCGCCGATCCATCCATCGCAGGCGATGGAGAGGCTCTGGGCGAAGCGGTCCGTGACGATGTCCAGCGCCCAGCGGTTTTCGTCGAGACGGTTCAAGGTCAGGTCGATCCGCGCCCGGTGCAGGGCCTTTGGCCGCCCGAGCGGAAAATGAAAGGCATCCGCGAGAAGCGCGCCGGTCTTCGCGTCGAGAAGCCGCGCCACCGTCACGTCATGCGAGGGTGGGCCGAAGCGGTAGGCATAGGTCGTGTCGAAGAAGGCACCAAAGAGGTCGGTGGCGGGGAAACTCGCCGTGCCGCGGGAGCCAAGGTTCAGGGCTTGCTTTCCGGAGACCACCGGCTGCTCCCCATCGCGCAGGCAGACAAGTTCCAGCACCAGCTCGCGGGCCGCACCGGTCTCGTTCAGCACATGCACGTCGAGCCCGTTGACGCCTTCGTCCGACAGCAGCACCTGCAGCGGGCGGAAGGCGCGCTTCAGGGCGTACCAGGCGGATTTTGGCCGACCCGTTGCATCGATCACGCCCCAGCCGGCGCCGGGCAGAAGATCCTGCAGCGTCCAGACGAGCGCGCCATGGCAGGTGGAACCGGGCCTGCGCCATTCGGCGAAGCTTGCCTCCATCACCTCGGCGGTCGTGGCGCGTG
Source organism: Allorhizobium pseudoryzae (assembly GCF_011046245.1). Taxonomy (NCBI): domain Bacteria; kingdom Pseudomonadati; phylum Pseudomonadota; class Alphaproteobacteria; order Hyphomicrobiales; family Rhizobiaceae; genus Affinirhizobium; species Affinirhizobium pseudoryzae. Next base: position 1,506,607 of record NZ_CP049241.1, on the reverse strand, counting down.
CGTAAGCCAGGTAGCGATCCGGGTCCTCGCGGCGCAGGCGAGCTGGGTCGATGCCGTAGAGGAGTGCTGCATAATGATCGCGCACATCCTCGAAATCCCAGCTGGCGCTCGCATCGCGCGGAACCCGTGCCTTCCAGCGCGGATCGTGCACCGCCGGCACCGGCAGATGCGCGGCAAGCGTTGCGGCATCCGGCACGTTGGCGAAGGCCAGACATTCGGCGGCAAACCGCACTTCGGCGCGCCGGGCATCCTCCAGCGGTCTCAGATAGGCCCCGACGCCGTAATAATGGCCCACACCTTCGTTGACGAAGAAGGGCTGGCTGCCGCCGCTCGGCGAGTTTTCCACGTAGGGCAGGTGGGGCGCCATGTCCGCGCAGAGTGCCGGCAGGATCTCGCTGGTCAAGGCCGTCTTCCAGATCCGCTCCGGCAGACCCAGCATCGCGCCCTGCTGGTGCATCTCGCTGCCACCGCACAGGATGACGAGCGACGGTGACGCAGAATGGCGGCACAGAAGCTGCGTTAACTCTGTTTTCACGTGAATCATCAGGGATTCATCGTTTGCCGGGTAATCGAAATTCGCCAGCATCAGGTCCTGCCAGACCAGCAGGCCCAGTTCGTCGCAGAGCGCGAAGAATTCGGCGCTCTCGTAGGCCATGGTTCCGCCGATGCGGATCATGTTCATGCCGGCCTCGGCGGCGGTCTTGAGAAACGGCACGTAAGCGTCGCGGCTTCCCGGCAGATCGACAATGTCGGCGCTCGTCCAGACGGCTCCGCGGCAGAAGATGGGTTCGCCGTTGACGCGCAGAGCAAAGCCCCGGCCATCGGCACCGCGATCGATGGAAACACGGCGGAAACCGGTGCACCCGAGGGGATAAGCCCGGCCATCGATGGTCAGTGTCACGTCATGAAGGGCAGGCGTGCCATGGCTTGCCGGCCACCAGGCCTCGATGCCGGGGCAATGGAGCGTGGCGTGCCACTGGCCATCCGCGCTCCGGGCGGCGTGCGTCTTGTGCCCGGCGCAGTGCAGGACCACATTCCCCGTCAGATCGGCCGCGGTAAAGGCAAGCGAGAGTTCGCCGGTACCGTTTTCGGCAAGCGTGCTGATCAGACGAAGATCGGCGAGAGCGGCGCGCTCCTGCCGCAGCAGGCTCACGGGCCGCCAGGGGCCAACGGCCACCACATCCGGACACCAGCCCGGCATGAAGCCGAGCGCCGTGGTTCGCAACAGCCGCAAGCCCTGGCTGCGCATCATCCGCGGGCGCCAGCGGGCGCGCGGCCCCTTCCTCTCCAGATGCGGACCGATCGCCCGGAAGCAGAGCGCAAGTTCGTCCCGCCCCGTCAGCACCACCGGCACATCATGGCTCTCGAACATGCTTTCGCTGTCGAGGATCTTTTCCCCGTTCAGGAAGACTTCGGCGATCGTCGCCAGCCCTTCGAAGCGCAGCACGGCGGGGCCTGGCGCTTCGTCCAGTGCCAGCCGATACCAGGCGTCGAGATGTTCCAGATTGGCCGGCGCCGTCCTATCGAAGCGGTTGGCGCGCTCCAGTGCCCCTGCCAGCGTGCCCGGCACCGGCGCCGGCAGCTTTTCGAGCGTCGCCGGCAGCGCGGAAGGTACGGCACACAGGCCGGGCGGCGTGGTCACCACCGTCCAGCCCTCGTTGAGGACGATGTGCGTTGCCGTGACGCTCACGCAGCCGCACTCACGGTACCGAGATCCTTCTCCAAGGCGTCCATCAGCTCATCCCAGGCCTCCACGGCGGGGAGAAGAGCGGTGGAGAGCGTGTCGAACTTCTTGCGGGTCAGCGCACGCGCCAGCTGGAACTGCACGGATTTGCCGGTTTCCGACAGTTTCAACGCATGGGCTTTCGCCTCTGCAAAGCGCCGGCCTTCGCCGAGCCAGTCCAGATGCGCGGCGAGCAGTTCGAAATTGGCGCCGAACTGCCGCAGCGTATTGAAGGCGAACTTGTGGAAGAAGGCGAAGTCACGGCTCGCCAGCGCTTCGGCCTTTGCCGGGAAAACCTCCTGAAAGGCCTGAAGCGGGTTCGCGGAGGGCCTGCGCGCAAAATGCCGGAAGAGCAAAGCCTCCGCCACGGCCCGCTGATGGGCGAGCGGCTTCGGCTTTGCCGGAAACTTGGCAAATTCCGTGTAGGGCAGGAAGGGCAGGGCACCTTCTGCCGCGTTGCGCTGGAACAGGCCGTCGAAATCTTCGCCTGACAGCTGGAAGAACCCGCCATTGTGGAAGTAGTCGAGTTCGCGCGCCGCGACGTCCAGCCGGTTGATCGCCACCGTCGTCTTGCCGTGTTCAATCCCGTACGCCACGCCACGGGTATCGGGCATGTAGAAACTGTCCATCTCAACGAGGCAGAGCCGCCCGCGACGGATCTGTTCCGCCACATGCGCCTCAACGACATCGAAGATCGCCAGTTCCGTCACACGGATATCATAGAGGCTTTCGAGATCCTCCAGCGGCACCTTGAAGAAGGTGAACTGGTCGCCCTCGAAATCCTGCGTCAGCGTAAAGCCCAGCATGGCTTCCGGGACAACGCCATGGCTCGCCAGCACCTCGATCCACAGATCGACATAGCAGTTGGTTTCCGGCCAGGCACGCTCCGTGCTGTGCAGGGCGTGCGGCCGATAGGTAGCCGGATCCAGACCGGCAAAGACCTTTGACATCCGCTCAGCCCCAGAGAACCTTGCGCACTGCCTCCGGCCAGTCTTTCACGTCCAGGCCATGCGTGTGGAACAGCGCCAGCGCGATCCGTTCAAGACCGAAACCGACGCAGGCGGTGTGCGCCACGCTGCCGTCTTCCAGGTTCAGGCCCCACTTCGTGCCAAACGCATCCTGGTGGTAGTTGAAGCTCATGCAGGCCGTCGGCTTGGCACGCGAGGTGATCGGGATCAGAAGCTCGAACTTCAGGTTCTGGTCACGCTGGTTGTTGGCGAGCATTTTCCCCGCACGGCCGAAGAAGGGATCGTTTGCCACGTCGATCTCCACCTCGAGGCCGACGAGCTTCATCATCTCGACGCCGCGGTCCATCCAGCTCTGGCGGAAATCCGTCACATGGCCTTCGGTGCCCATGCAGACATATTCGCGCATGCGGAACAGCTGCTGGCGGGCCGGATCCTTGGAGGGCTCATGGCGGAAGCAGTAACTCTGCAGGTCGAAGAGTTTTCCCGTCATCGGCAGCGCGCCGCGGCGGGCAACCGTCGGATAAAGCGGGTAGCAGGCCGCCGGCGTCAGCACGATGTCGGTCGCCTCCTGGCCCTTGGTCCAGTCGTCGCCCACTTCCATGCACTGCAGCAGGCTCATATGGTCCAGCTCGTTGCCGCAGAAGGAATGCACGGTGCCGGCCAGCTGCGGAAAGCTTTTCATGTAGCCGCTGGTCTCGAAGAAGGCACGGTTCATGCCCGGCGGAAACCGCATGGCTTCCGCGCCGTCCTTTCCGCCAAAGCGGTCGATCAGCCGCTCGAAGGCGGCAATCACGTCCTCGAACTGACCGCTGCGGCCATAAAGGCCATCCACGCCGGTCTCGATCAGCAGGCCCGATTCAAACAGGCGGTCGAGAAAATTGGTCTGCATGTCCATGGTTCACCCCAGAAGGCTGACATCTGGTTTCTGCACCAGAAGCATGGTGGCGGTATTGCCGAGAATACGATCGTTGGAAATCATCAGGCGGGCCGAATGGGCGTCGCGCAGGTGGCGGCCGAGGCTGAAGGGCGTGCCGTTCTTGTAGCCCATGATGCCGCAGATCAGGAGCGCCTTGTGAATGATGTCGAGGATCGTCTCGGACGAGGCGATCTTCACATTGTTCATGGCAATCGCAAAACTCATGGAGGAGAGCTTGTCCGGATTGGCGCGCGCATCCTGATAGGTCTTCAGACCCGTCAACAGGTTGGACTTGACCAACTGCAGCAGGTTGACCGCTTCGGCCAGATGCGCGGCTCCGGGCGGAACCTGGCCTTGCGCCTTGCGGGCGGCGGCGCGCACGAAACTTTGGGAACGGGCCACCGCATCGGCGGCGATGCCGTACCAGACGCCGCTCCAGAGGAGATGCGAGGTGGCGAGCATGCTCTGCGCTGCGATCTCGGCAAAGGGTTTCGGGAAGACTTGGCAGGCCGGGGCCTCGCCCTTGAAAACAAAACCTTCCGAACAGGTGCCCCGCATGCCGAGCGTGTCCCAGTCGTTGGTCTTGTCGAGCGTGTACTGGTCCTTCAGGAACACCGTCATCGCCTGGTCGCTCGGTGCGGCACCATCATGGGCTCGCGACGTGATCAGAATGGCATCGGCTTCGAGTGCGTAGGAAATGACCGTCGCATCCTTCGTCAGGCGGCAGGTCTCGCCGTCGATCGCGATCGCGCAGATCGAGTTGCGCAGGTTGCCGCCAATCCCGCCTTCCGTGGTGGCCGAGGCCAGCAGATACTGATGCTTGGCGAGATCGCGCATGAAACCGGTGTGCCAGGTGCTCTCTTCGCCGTGCTCCACCAGGCTTGAGGCCTTGATCTGGTGCATGGCAAAAACCATGGCCGACGCGGCACAGGCCTGGCCGAGGATCACGCAGATCTCGGCAATTTCCGTCAGCGTGGCGCCTTCGCCGCCATGGGCGGCAGGCACCTGGATGCCGAGCAGGCGCTCGGCCTTCATCGCCTCCACCGCCTCCCGCGGGAAGCGTCCCGCATGGTCCACGTCATCGGCGTGGCGCGCGGCAATTCCTGCCACGCGCTGCGCCCGGTCGCAGAGGCTCTCGGCCTGGGGTGCAAAGGCGACGACGCTCATCAGGCTGCCTCTTGTGCCTTGAGAATCTGGCGGATCGTGCCCTCGATCGCCGCGATGCTGGCGAAGGACTTGCGGTTCAGCAGATTATCGGGAAACTCCACATCGAACTTTTCCTCGATCGCCAGCATCACCTGCACAGATGCGAAGGACGAAAGGCCGCTGGTATAGAGATCGCTGTCGTCTGCCAGATCGGTAACCGGAACCGGCAGGCCCCCAACTTTGGTCAGAATGTCCCGGATTGTCTCGTTCATCTCGACGTCTCCTCGTCTTAGTCTTGAATAAGCTGATCCTTAAGTCCGAAAGCATAAAGAACGTCTAAAAAAGCTGGTGAAGAAGCCTTAGGGAGACTCGATCAAATTGTCTCCATCACCCTGTGCCAATCCTGTCCTCGGCGCTAAAATGCCCTATTCTTCAATCTGTTATTAGGACGAGTCACGAGAGGGCAGACATGGCTTCCAGGCGACATGTGCCGAAACGGTTAGGGATCGGCTTACTCTTTTTTCTGGCAATCGCATCCAGTGCGCTTGCGCAGCAGGCGGAGCTCCTTGTCAACGCTTCCACGGGTGTGGTCGTGGCGGCACGCAACGAAGGGGCGCGCATCCGCCCGGCCTCCCTCACGAAGATGATGACGCTCTATCTCACCTTCGAGGCGCTGGGTCGCGGCACGCTGTCCTGGGACGAGCAGATTCCGGTTTCGGCCCGTGCGGCGGGAACGGTGCCTTACAAGCTCGGTCCGCCGGCCGGCGGTTCGATCAGCGTGCGCGAGGCGGTGAACGGCATCATTGTCATTTCCGCCAATGACGCAGCAATTGCGCTGGCCGAACGTCTTGGTGGCACGGAAGACAAGTTCGCCGCGATGATGACGGTGAAGGCCCGGCGGCTCGGCATGACAAACACCCTGTTCCGCAATGCCACGGGTCTGACAGCCGACGGACAACTGACCACCGCGCGCGACATGGCAGTGCTGGGACTGGCGCTGCAGCAGCATTTTCCCCGCCAGTTTCCGATGTTTGCGATGAAGACGACGACCTTCCGCGGCAAGCCGCTCAAAGGGCACAACTACATGCTGGATCTTTATCCCGGCGTCGATGGCATCAAGACCGGTTATACCAGCGCATCCGGTTATAATGTCGTCACTTCGGTCCAGAAGGGCGGCCGCCGTTATGTCGGCGTGGTCATGGGCTACCCGACCGACAAGGCCCGTGACCAGCGCATGACGGCGCTGTTCCGGCAGTATCTGGATGGCGGATCGGCGACCAGCCCTCAGACCGGCACGACAATCGGCGGGGCGGTGGGGTTGTACTGAGGGCGTCACCGGCACGTCGTCGCCGCCGAGGCAGTCGTCAGCGTCCCGGCCGAATGGCATCTCCGAGGGAAGATGAAGAGACAATCGAGGATCACAGCACGGGGCGAACCGGCCGCGTGATGGCAGAACCGTATCCCGCGTCAGGCGGAGGATTTTGGCGGATAGACATGCTCCTCGCCGCGGTAGTCGCTCACCGCATAACAGCCGTCATCCGCCTGGCGAACGGCGCTTGCTCCGATTGCTGCCTTGCCATAACCGCCCGGAATATCCAGCACATAGGTCGGCTGGCAGAGACCGGAAATGCGGCCGCGCAGAGCGGCAACGATCGCCTGACCTTCGGCAATCTCTAAGCGGAAATGGCTGGTGCCGGGCGCGAGATCCGGGTGGTGCAGATAATAGGGTTTGACCCGGCTTTCGACGAAGGCACGCATCAGGTCCGCCAGAATGGTGGGGTCGTCGTTGACGCCCTTCAGCAGCACGGTCTGGCTGACAAGCGTGATGCCCGCATCGGCCAGCCGGGCGCAGGC